>JAYVOI010000057.1:0-13853 GCA_043758005.1 Ilumatobacteraceae bacterium | reverse complement strand
TCGGCGAGTTGCGCACGACCGCAGAAGGCAGTTTGGGCGTCGGCCTGGCGGGCGGTGCCGGGGCAGTCACCGATGTCGTGCGCGCCCTCGACGAGGCCGGGATCAAGGTGCAACACCTCGAGCTCAACGAGCCGAGCCTCGACGACGTGTTCGCTGAATCGACCGGGTACCGCCTCGAAGGCGCCTCGATTGCGATGACCGACGCGGGTGGGCCCGCGCCGGTCGCGAAGAAGGGTCGCCGCAAGTGACCGCCACCACTTTCGCGGCACCGATGACCCCTGCCTCACCCGTCCAGGCCAAGGGCTTGTGGTGGTCACAGACCATCGCCATGTCGAAGCGGTCGGTGATCGCGATCGTGCGCCAGCCGGCGCTGGTCATCCCGTCGCTGATCTTCCCGCTGTTCTTCGCCGCCCTCGGCACATCGTCGTTCGGGCGGGCGATCAACCTGCCCAACTTCCCGAAGGTCGACAACTTCCTCGACTTCTCGCTGGCCGGCAGCGTTGTGCAGGGCGTGCTGTTCGGGAGCGTCACCGGTGGCGCCGCCCTTGCCACCGACATCGAGCAGGGCTTCTTCGACCGGCTCCTGGCAACACCGACCTCGCGCGTCAGCATCCTCGTCGGACGACTCGCGGGTGCAGCGCTGTTCGGTGCGTTCCAGGCGCTGTTCTTCATCCTCGTCCTGCTCCCGTTCGGCGTGCGCATCGCCGCCGGCGTGCCCGGCGTGATCATCATCGTGATCTGCGGGGGGCTCACCGGAATGGCGATCGGCGGGTTCACCGCGGCGATGGCGTTGAAAACCGGTTCATCGGAGGCGGTACAGGGCAGCTTCCCGCTGCTGTTCATCGCCCTTTTCTTCTCCAGCGCGTTCTTCCCCCGCCAGACCATGCAAGGCGCCTACAAGGCCATCGCCAACATCAACCCCGTCTCGCATCTGGTCGAAGGCATCCGCGGACTGGTGACCGATGGCTTCACCGCTGGGCACGTCGCCGCTGCGCTGCTCGTGCCGACGGCGATCGGCGTGGTCTCGATCACGTTGGCCATGCGCACCCTCTACTCACGATTGGCATCACGATGAGTCTCGTCACGACCTCCTTCGACGGTTCGTCCGGTCAAGCTCTCGGCGGCGCAACGTTGCGTTCCTCTCGTGAGTTGGCCCTCCGCGGCCTGCGCAGCATCCGCCGGCTGCCGTCGGCCTTCTTCCCCGCCCTGGCGATGCCGATCTTCCAGACCATCGCGTTCAGCGGCACGTTCTTCGCCATCACCAAGATCCCAGGCTTCCCCACCGACCGCTCGGTCAACTGGTACCTGCCGTTTGCGTGCTGCATGGGCTCGGGCTTCAGCGGTGTCGGTTTGGGGTTCAGCACCGTGCGCGACATCGAGAGCGGCTTCTTCGACCGTCTCCGCATGGCGCCGTCGCCTCGACTGTCGTTGATCATCGGTCCGCTGTTCACCGCGTGGATCCGTGTGCTGATCGTCATCAGCGGCGCGCTGATCGTCGGCTTCCTGTTCGGTGCCAAGTTGACCGACGGCCTCCTGGGCCTCGTGACGTTGTACATCGCCGGGCTCGGGGTGGCCACGATCGCCGCCGGTTGGGGGCTCGGGCTGGCGTACCGGTTCGGCGACATGCGCGCCGCGGCGCTCATGCAACTGACGCTGTTCAATGCGATCTTCCTCAGCAACGCGCAGGCGCCGCTGAACGTGATGACGGGGTGGCTGCACTCGGTGGCCCGCATCAACCCGTTCACCAACATCTTGCGGCTCGCCCGCGAGGGCTGGCTGGGCAACATCACGTGGCACGACAGTTGGGGTGGCCTGGTCGCCATCGTGGGGATGAGCGCCCTCACGTTGGCCTTTGCGTACCGCGGCCTGGCCAAGCTCGCCGACTAGTCATATGTGTGTTTTGCTTGCCATTTCTCAATGAGATGACTAGACAACGAGCGATTCAATCGTCAATACTGGATTCCATGATTGATCGACAAGTGCTTCGTGCTCGACACGCTGAAGAGGAACAGCGCTTCATCGCCACCCATCCCCGCTCGGCGGTGCTGGCCAAAGAGGCCCAGGCCAACCTGTTGGGCGGAGTGCCCATGGCGTGGATGACCCGTTGGCCAGGCTCGTTCCCGGTGTTCTTCGACACCGCCCACGGCGCCCACTTCACCGACGCCGACGGACTCGACTACATCGACTTCTGCCTCGGCGACACCGGTGCGATGACCGGGCACGGCCTCAGCCAGGTCGCCGACGCACTGCACGCCCAGGCCAGCCGGGGCATCACCACGATGTTGCCGTCGGTCGACGCCGCGTGGGTCGGCGCCGAACTCGCCAGGCGGTTCGGCCTGCCGGTCTGGCAGATGGCGATGACGGCCACCGACGCCAACCGGTTCGTGTTGCGGTTTGCCCGCCATCTCACCGGCCGACCCAAGGTGCTGGTCTTCGATTGGTGCTACCACGGCTCGGTCGACGAGGCCTTGGCCACCCTCGACGCCGACGGTCGCACGGTGCAGCGGCCGGGCAACATCGGCGCGGCCTTCGACCCATCGTCGACCACGGTCGTCGTGCCGTTCAACGATCTCGCCGCGCTCGAGGCGGCGCTGGCCGTGGGCGACATCGCCTGCGTGCTGGCCGAGCCGGCGCTGACCAACATCGGCATCGTCATGCCCGACACCGGCTTTCACGAGGCGATGCGCCGGTTGACGCGCCAGTACGGCACCTTGTTGGTGATCGACGAGACCCACACGATCTGCGTCGGACCCGGCGGCGCGACGGCAGCATGGAGCCTCGAGCCCGACTTCTTCGTGATCGGCAAGACCATCGGCGGCGGCATGCCCGCGGCGGCCTACGGCATGACCCGCGAGATCGGCGACACGTTGGGGCCGATCATCGGGTCGAGCGCCGTCGATGTCAGTGGCGTCGGCGGCACGCTCACGGGCAATGCCCTCGCCCTGGCCGCGGTGCGTGCCACGCTCGGATCCGCCTTGCGCGACGAGGACTTCGCCCACATGATCCCGCTGGCAACCGCGTGGACAGCGGGCGTGCAGGCGACGATCGATACCCACGACCTGCCGTGGCACGTGCAGCAACTGGGCGGCCGCGCCGAGTACTGGTTCTGCCCGCCGCCCCGTGACGGCGCAGCCGCCGCGGCAGCGGTCGACGCCGAGCTCGATGCCTTCATGCATCTGTGGGCGATCAATCGCGGCATCTTGCTGACGCCGTTCCACAACATGGCGCTGATGTCGCCACACCACACGTCGGCCGACGTCGAGGCACATACCGAGGTGTTCTCCACCGCCGTGGAAGCATTGATGTCGTGAACCTTGCCGGGCAGGTAGCGATCGTCACCGGAGCAGGCGGCCCCGGCGGCATCGGCTTCGCCAGTGCAACGGCCCTCGCAGCGGACGGTGCACACGTCGTGCTGGCCTCGACGACCGATCGCATCCACGAGCGCGTCGCCGAGCTGCGGGCCTTGGGGTACGCAGCAACCGGATTCGTCGGCAACCTGATGGCTGCGGGGGTCGCCGACGATCTGGTCGCAACCGCATGCCGCGTCGCCGACCGCATCGACATCTGCGTCAACAACGCCGGGATGGTCGCTGTCGGCATCGAGCCCATCACCCGGGCGACCACCGAAGTCACCGATCCGGAGTGGGACGACAGCCTGCGCCGCAACCTCACGACATGCTTCGCCGTCACCCGCGCCTGCATCGCGCCGATGCGCGAGCGGCAGTATGGACGGATCGTCAACGTCGCGTCGACCTCCGGGCCTGTCCAGGCTTTCCTCGGTGACCCTGGGTACCACGCGGCGAAGGCCGGGATGATCGGCTTGACCCGGGCGATCGCCCTCGAGGTCGCCGATGCCGGCATCACGGTCAACGCCGTGTCACCGGGCTGGATCTCGACCGGGACGCAGTTGACGATCGAACAGACAGCCGGCAGCTACACCCCGCTCGGGCGCAGCGGTACGCCCGACGAGGTCGCCGCGGCAGTTCGTTTCCTCGCCGACCCCAGCGCCAGCTTCATCACCGCGCAGCAGATCGTGGTCGACGGAGGCAACTCGTTGCCGGAGGATCGCTCGTGGCGCCCGTCGCACTGATCACCGGTGCTTCCGGCGGCATCGGCGGAGCAGCCGTGTCGCGCTTCGCGAAGGGCGGCTGGCGGGTTGCGGCCATCGATCTCCATCCCGGCGAGTCGAGCGCCGATCTGCTGCACGTCGCAGCCGACCTTCGTGACGTCGAGCAATGCCGCCGCGTCGTTGCCGAGGCAAGCGCCTGGGCAGGCCGCCTCGACGCCGTGGTCAACGCCGCCGGAGTGTGGACCGAGGGGCCGAGCGCCGACACCACCGAGGACGACTGGGACCGTGTGATCGACATCAATCTGAAGGGGTTGTACTTCGTCTGCTCGGCGGCCATCCCGCACCTGGCGATCACACGTGGTTGCATCATCAACATGTCGTCCGACGCCGGCGTGCAGGGCAATGCCGGCGCCGCCGTGTACTGCGCGTCGAAAGGTGGTGTGTCGAACCTCACCCGAGCCCTCGCGCTCGAGCTCGCGCCCTCCGGCATCCGCGTCAATGCCGTCTGCCCCGGCGACGTCGATTCGCCGATGCTGCGCGGTCAAGCCGCAGCGAGCCCGGACCCGACCGCCTATCTCGACAAGCTGTTGCGCGGCTATCCACAGGGCGCGACCGCGCGATTCATCGACCCGGCGGAGATCGCCGAGCTCATCTGGTTCCTCGCCCAACCGTCGGCGACGGCGATCACCGGCGCCAACATCTCCATCGACTTCGGCCTCTCGGCCGGCATCGCATGACCAGCCCGCTCGACGACACCGACCGCCTGCTGATCGAGGCGCTGCAGCACGATGGTCGGGCCAGTTATGCCGATCTCGCCGAGCTCGTCAACCTCTCCCCCGCGGCGACCCGGTTGCGGGTGCAACGCTTGCTCGACGCGGGCGTCGTCAAGGTCGTGGGTGTCACGGACCCACTGGCCCTCGGCTATCCCGTGATGGCCGCGCTCGGCGTGCGCGTCGAACGCAACGTTCGCGATGTCGCCGATCGGATCGCCGACATCGCCGGGGTGATCTACGTGGTGTTCACCTCCGGCTCGTTCGATCTCCTGGTCGAGGTCGTGTGCGAGGACTCGGCACGGCTGCTCACCGTGATCGACGGCGAGATCCGCGCCATCGACGGTGTTCGCAGCGTGGAGAGCTTCACGTACTTCGGCATCCACACCCACCGGTTCGTCTGGGGCGCGCGCTGACACGTCGACTTGCCGCTGCACTCCTGACAATCGTGGTCGCCGGGTGTGGCTCGGGTGAGCGAGCGTCGGCCCCCACCACATCGAGCACACCGTCGGCACCGGCTGTTCAATCGTCGACAGCGCCCGGCGTCTCGACCACGGCACCGCGACGGCAGCCTCGCGTCCTGCCGATCGGCGACTCCACATTGCTCGCCGTCGACCGGTACAACGGCTACCGAGCCTTACGCGGCTTCGACTACGTCTTCGACGCACGGTCGTGTCGAACCCTCGGCATTCCGTCGTGTGGCCGGCGCCCGCTCCCACCGAACGCGGTCGAGGCAATCGGCGCGGCCGACGGCGACTTCGACTACGTCGTCGTGATGGCCGGCTACGACGAGTGGTGGACATCGTTTCCCGAGAGCTTCGACGAGGTCGTTGCCGCTGCCCGCGGCAAGGGCTCGCCGCGCATCATCTGGCTGACGTATCGCCAGGGTGTCACCTACAAGCTGCTGACCGGCGAGCCCGCCGACGAGGCGTTCGTCAAGAACAACCAAACGCTTCGCGACAAGGTGGCCTCCGGCGCGTTTCCCGACGTGTTGCTGGCCCAGTGGTACCACACGTACCGGCGGACAACGGCTGGCTCAGCGGCGATGGCATCCACCTGACCCTCGATGGCGCGCTGGGCGTGGCCGACTACATCTCCCGCTGGATCGCCTACGTGGAAGGTCGGCCGTGCCCCATGCCACCGGTGCGCGGCGGGACGGTCGGTGCAACGTGTCCGAATCCCGACACGCAACCAGCGATCGCAGATGTGGCCGGGTTGTACCACTGATGCAGCGTCAGTCGGGCGGCGACTTCAGCTTGAGGTAGATCGTCAGCAGGCCGAGCAGCACCACCACGATCACCAGGGTGCGGAACAACCACAGGATCGTGCCGATGATGAAGTGGAACAGCAACAGCACCACGATGGCCACGATGACGTAACCGACAAGCGTCGCCAGCACCGAGCGGGCACCGCTTGGTTGTGTCGACATACCCGGAGTATGCCAGCCGAAATCGCCGAACACATGGCGGCACGTCCACGGCAGCGACGCGCCGTTGCTAGCCGAGCGCGAGCACGTGGCGTAGCACGGTCGTCAACCGATCGGCCGCGTCGGGCGTGTGCGCGTTCGCCCGCCACGCGACGTACCCGTCGGGACGCACCAGTGAGGCGCCGGTCGGGCCGATCCCGTATGCAACCTCGAACGGTGCCGCGCCGAACTCGCCGGAGCGGTCGATCAGATCGCTGCCGATGGTGTACGACAACACGGTCACGCCAACCTGCGACGCGGCTGCTGTCGCCGCCGCTGCCCACGCTGGGGCATCCGATGCGGCAATCAACACGAAGTCACCGATGAACAGATCGAGCGTCGACAGGGTCTTGCCGTTGCGGCTGAGTTCGACGTGCGGCGCACGAGTGCCGGGAAGACCGTGCGACTGGCGCGGATCGATGTCGAGCGCGCCGTCGTCGACGTAGCCGGGATCCGGCACCACGGCGGTCGAGCGGTAGCGGTTGAACTCGACGTGCATGTCGGGGATCGCATCGTGCATCCCCTCGGTGCCGAGGTCTGGGTCGGATCGCAACACGTACCGGTTGTAGGCCTGCTCGATCGCCTGCATCCCGGCAGGCTGGCGCTCTTGATCGTACGTGTCGACCAGTGCCCGCCCAGCCGTGCCGGCGAGCACGAGTGCCAGCTTCCACGCGATGTTGTGCGCGTCCTGAATCCCGGTGTTGCCGCCGAACCCGCCCGTCGGTGGCATCGTGTGCGCGGCATCGCCAGCGAGGAAGATGCGACCCGCCTGAAACGTCTCGGCGGCCTCGGCGACGGCGCGCCACGTATCGACGTCGAGCACATCGACAACCAACTCCGGGTCGCCCACGGCCTCACGCACCAACTGCACGGCCATCTCACCGGTCATCGAGTCGGCCACGTAGCGGGCGCCTGGTTCGTGGATGTCGCCAACGGTGAAGACCACGAGGAACCCACCGAGGCCAGTCTTCTCGAGTCGGAAGAAGCCACGCACCTGCGGGTTGTTGACGTAGATCACGCCGAGATTGCGGCCGCGCAGTGCGGCGGAGCAATCTGCCCGGAAGTAGATCGTCACGCTTCGCGACAACAGACCATGCCCGATCATCCTGATGCCGAGGCTCTCGCGGACTGGGCTGCGATTGCCGTCGCAGGCCACCATGTACCCGGCGCGGATCACCGCCTCCGTGCCGTCGTTGACGTTCCGCACCGTCGCCGTCACGCCGTCGTCGTCCTGCTCGTAGCCGACCAGCTCGGTCGAGTACTGGAAGCCCGCACCGAATTCACGAGCGCGTTGCAGCAGGATCGGCTCCAGTACCTGCTGTGGCATGAACAGCCGTCGTGCCGGGCTGACGTCTTCCACTCCACCGTTGATGTTGGGGATGTAGTTGGCGATCTCCCGACCAGCCAGGGTCTCGACGGCGTTGAGCCCGCCATCGGGCTCGTACAGCTCGAGGGCGGCCGCCCGGACGCGGTCCTCGATTCCGGCGATGCGCATCAGTTCGATGGTGCGCAGCTGGAAGTAGCCGGCCCGCGGATGGATCGCGGTGCCGTGGTGCTTCTCGATCGAGAGCACCTCCACACCGTGCTGGGCCAGGAACATCGACGTCGCCAAGCCGACCAGGCTCCCGCCGATGACGAGCACCGGCACCTCGACGGTCGACGCGTCGATCTGCACACCGACTGTTCTGGACACTTCTGAATCGGACATCTCGGCAACCCCCATGTGACACGTGCATTACGTTGTCGTGATTGTGACGAACGTTCGCGCGCGTGTCTTTCAAGAAACGGACGTCGTCGATCACATTCGCGTCTCGGGCGAGTTCCCCATCGACCAAACACATGGCATCGCCCTGTGGCCGAAGCACCGCCTACTGGCCGACTCGCGCGGCCTCGGCTGGCACGATGCCTACACATCGTTGGCCACCGAGGCGCCGTGGCGACGCACGTTGCGCGCCGTTCCGCACTACTGCATTGCGTATTGCACCAACCGTGCCGCCGAGGTGAAACGAGTGATCGACGGTGAGTCCCACACCGACTCCGTCGAACTCCGTCCGCGGCACTTCGGAGTCGTGCCCGCCGACCGGGAGTCGTCGTGGCAGCTCATCGGCGCGCCAGACATCCAACTCGTCTACCTCCGCCGGGCGATGGTCGATCAGGTCGCCGAGGAGCACTTCGGGTTCGACACGGCGAGGGTCGATCTTCTGCCCAGGCTCGGCTTCAGTGATGGCCTGCTCGAACAACTCGTGCTCGCGCTGCTCGACACGGCACGTCGCGAGGCCGCCGGCCCGACGGACGGGATCTACGCCGACCACCTGGTGCGGATGATCACGATGCACCTGTTGCGGTACCACTCGACTCGTGCCGTCTCCGCGCCACGCGCCGAGGCAGTCGCCGACGCGACCTCGGCACGCCTGTCGCACGTTCGCGACCTGATCGAATCGGCGCTCGGTGAGGATCTGGCGCTCGAGCGACTTGCTGCCGAAGCAGGCGTTGCGCCGCATGCGTTCACCGCCGCGTTCACCAAGGCGTTCGGCACGCCGCCGTACCGATACGTGATCGAACGCCGGGTCGAGCGAGCCAAGAGCATGCTCCGCCACACCGACCTCCCGGTCGCCCGCATCGCCCACGAGACCGGGTTCGCCAGCCAGAGTCACCTGGCAACGACCTTCAAGCGTTCGGTCGGCCAGACCCCGGGGGGCTACCGACGATCAGTGAGCGCCGCCACCCTCTGATCGAGGTCCACGACGAGTCCAGGTGTCGGGGTCGTCGAGCAGTGCGGCAACTGCCGGCGGCAGCGACCCTGCGGCAAGATCGGCAATGGTGACCTGCTCCATCACCGAGCGCAGCGCGGCGCGCACCGCGATCCACAACTCCCTGGTCGGCGCGGCGACGCCCGGAGGCCCGAACAGCTCCGGCGACGTGCCGTGCACATCGGCCAGCGGGCCGTCGATCACCCGGGCGATGTCGGCGACGGTGATGTCGGTGGCGGGCACCGCAAGCCAGTATCCGCCGGCGTAGCCGCGGCCACTGCACACGAGGTCCGCCCGGCGAAGTTCGGCGAGCAGCTGGGCGAGGAAGCGGGTCGGGATTGCCTGTCGAGCGGCGATCTGATCGGCCTTCACGTGTTGCCCGTCGGGGCTCGCAGCAGCCAATTCGACCATGGCCCGCAAGGCGTAGTCGAGGCTGGCGCTGACTCTCACGACGTCATTGTGACGGACGGCCTTGACGGATCCTCGCTTTTCCTATCATACTGCTGGGAAATATTCCCGACTAACTAGATCAACATTATCGGGTTGGTGACAACCAGCCCGCAGAGGACCCCCCATGCGAGTATCCCCAACCCGCTCCCGCACCGACTCCCGCAGCGCCGTGCTCCGAGTGCTCGGCCTCGGCCTGGTGGCCGCGATCGGCATCACCGCGTGCGGTGACGACAGCAAGCCATCGGCCGCCAGCACCGCTGGGACCACGGCTTCGCCCGGCACCACAGCAAGCGCCGACAGCGCCGCTTCAACGACACCGACCGACGCGACGGCATCGGTCGAGCTCCCTGGCGCCGAGCTGTCACTCGTTGCGTACTCCACGCCGCAGGCCGCGTACGAGGAGATCATCAAGGCGTTCAACGCCACGACCCAAGGCAAGAACATCACCTTCACCCAGTCGTATGGCGCCTCGGGTGACCAGAGCCGCGCCGTCGTCGCCGGCCTGGCCGCCGACTACGTGGCCTTCTCGCTCGAGCCCGACGTCACCCGGCTGGTCAAGGAGGGCATCGTCGCCGACGGTTGGAACACCGACGCGCATGCCGGCAACGTGACCGACTCGGTCGTCGTGCTGGTCGTGCGCAAGGGCAACCCCAAGGACATCACGGGCTGGGCGGATCTGACCAAGCCCGGCGTCGAAGTGATCACGGCCAACCCCTTCACCTCCGGAGGCGCTCGCTGGAACGTGATGGCTGCCTACGGTCAGATCATCAAGAACGGCGGCACCGAGGCCGATGGCGTCGCCTATCTCACCGCGCTCTTCAAGAACGTGCCCGTGCAGGACGACAGCGCCCGCAAGTCGCTCGCCACGTTCACCGCCGGCAAGGGCGACGTCTTGCTGGCCTACGAGAACGAGGCGATCTTCGCTCAGCAGAAGGGCCAGGACATCGACTACATCGTGCCGGACTCGACCATCCTGATCGAGAACCCGGCCGCCATCACGACCTCGACGACGCACCCCGATCAGGCCAAAGCGTTCCTCGATTTCGTGCACACGCCGGAGGCCCAGAAGATCTTCGCTGCCAACGGCTACCGGCCGATGATCGACGGCGTCGAGAGCCCGTACGACTTCCCGGCGCCTGCAGGCCTGTTCACCATCGCCGACCTCGGCGGCTGGAGCGACGTGACCAAGAAGTTCTTCGACCCGAAGGGCAGCGTCATGGCCGACGTCGAGACCGGCATCGGGGTGTCGGTTGGCTAGCACTGCGGCCACGCTGCGCCGCCCGGTCTTCGGGCGGCGCAGCGGTCTCGGCGCGCTCAACACCGGAACGATGTTCGGCGTCGGACTGGCGACGTTGTGGCTCAGCCTGCTCGTCTTCATCCCGCTCGGCGCGGTGGTGTGGCGCGGACAGCGAGACGGCATCGGTTCGTTCTGGGACGCGGCCACCACTCCGGAGGCCGCCGCCGCCATCCGGCTGACCGTCGGCAGCGCGTTGCTCGTCGCACTGCTCAACGCTGTCCTCGGGACCTTGATCGCCTGGATCCTGGTCCGCGACGAGTTTCCGGGCAAGCGGGTCGTCGACGCCCTCATCGACCTGCCGTTCGCGTTGCCGACCATCGTCGCCGGCCTGGTGCTGCTGACCCTGTACGGGGTCAACAGCCCCGTCGGTCTCGAGCTGGCCTACACCCGCGCTGGTGTCGTGGTCGCGCTGTTGTTCGTGACCCTGCCCTTCGTGGTGCGCACGGTGCAGCCGGTGTTGCTCGAACTTGACGTGGAGATGGAGCAGGCAGCGATGTCGCTGGGTGCCAGCAAGTTCACGACCTTCCGGCGGATCGTGTTGCCCAATCTGCTGCCGGCGATCTCGGCCGGCACCGCGCTGGCGTTCGCCCGAGCGATCAGCGAGTTCGGCTCGACGGTGCTGATCTCGGGCAACCTCGCGTTCAAGACACAGGTGGCGTCAGTGCACATCTTCAATCAGATCGAGAACGACAACACCGTGGGCGCCGCCGCGGTCGCCACGGTGTTGCTGATCATTGCACTCGTCGTCCTGCTCGGTCTCGACCTGCTGCAACGTTGGGCATCGCGACATGCATAGCCAAGCAGTGCGCTCCCCCACGTCGGCATCCGGGCGCGGTTCGAAGTACGTCATGCGGACCATCGGCCTCGGCTACGTGGCCGTATTGGTCGGCGTGCCGGTCGGGCTGATCTTCTGGCGCACGTTCGAGCATGGGATCAGCCCGGTCATCGATTCACTGACCGATCCCAAGGTGCTGCACGCCTTTCGCGTCACCGCCATCGTTGCGTTCTGGGCGGTGATCCTGAACACGATCTTCGGCGTCGGCATGGCGATCTTGTTGGTACGCCATCGCTTCCCTGGCAGGCGATTGCTCAGTGTGCTGATCGACCTGCCGATCGCGGTTTCACCGGTGGTCGTCGGCCTCGCCCTCATCTTGGTGTACGGGAAGTTCGCGCCCATCGGCGGATGGCTCGACGATCGTGGGATCCAGATCATCTTCGCCTACCCGGGCATGGTGCTGGCGACGATGTTCGTGTCACTGCCACTGGTCGTTCGTGAGGTCGCCCCGGTGCTCGAGGAGATCGGGATCGAACAGGAGCAGGCCGCGTGGACGCTCGGCGCAAACCGCCGCCAGACGTTCCGCAGGATCACGCTGCCGGCCATCCGCTGGGCACTTGCCTACGGAGTCGTCCTGACGCTGGCCCGATCGCTGGGCGAGTACGGCGCGGTCGCGGTGGTGTCCGGTCGACTGATCGGCAAGACGCAGACGGCGACGCTCGTGGTCGAGGAACGCTTCCAGAACTTCGACCAAACCACGGCATATGCGGTGTCGGTGACACTGGCGTTCGTGGCAATCTTGATTCTCATCCTCATCAACGTCCTGCGACCGAAGGAGCACAGCTGATGGGCATCCGCGCCCAGAACGTCGTCAAGCGGTTCGGCGACTTCGTTGCCCTGGACAACGTCTCGGTCGACATCCCCACCGGCTCGCTGACGGCATTGCTCGGCCCGAGCGGTGGCGGCAAGTCGACGTTGCTGCGCATCATCGCCGGGCTCGAACAACCGGACTCCGGCTCGATCGAGATCGCCGGCGAAGACTCCACGTCGCTGCCACCCCAGCAACGCAACGTCGGCTTCGTGTTCCAGCACTACGCGGCGTTCAAGCACATGACCGTGCGCGGCAACGTCGCGTTCGGGTTGGAGATCCGCAAGCGACCCAAGCGCGAGGTCGACGAGCGGGTCAACGAATTGCTGGCTCTCGTGCACCTCAGTCAGTTCGCCGACCGGTACCCGTCGCAACTGTCGGGGGGTCAGCGCCAGCGAATGGCGTTGGCGCGAGCCCTGGCCGTCGAGCCACAGGTGCTGCTGCTCGACGAGCCGTTCGGCGCGCTCGACGCGAAGGTGCGCAAGGAGTTGCGCGACTGGCTGCGACGCCTGCACGACGAGGTGCACGTGACCACCGTGTTCGTCACCCATGACCAGGAAGAAGCGATGGAGGTCGCCGACGAGATCGTGGTGATCAACAACGGTGCGGTCGAGCAGATCGGGACGCCGGACCAGCTGTACGACCAACCGGTGAACGACTTCGTGATGAGCTTCCTCGGTCCGGTCACCACGTTGGGCGGCCTGGCGGTCCGCCCACACGACATCGAGATCCTCACGACCCATCAGCCCGGCTCGGTTCCGGCAGCCGTGGTGCGCCTGGTGCGTCTCGGCTTCGAGGTGCGAGTCGATGCCGTTGCCGGCGGCGAGGATGTCTGGGTCCAGATCTCGCGCGGCGAGGCAGACCGCCTCGATCTCGCGCCCGGCAGCGAGGTCTTCCTGCGGCCGGTGATCCTGCGACCGGTCGCCACGCACGCCGAAATCGTGTCCGCCGGTCGCTGAGCCGCGAATACGCTGCGGCGATGTCCGCGCCGATCGTGCCGTCTCCCGACCTGGGTCTCGCGTAGCGGCCGATCTCGCTCGACGACATCGACGTGTGGCACCAGTTGATTGGCGCCATCGAGGCCCACGACGATCCGATCGAGCGCCTGGATCACGGCGATCTGGTCGACGAGCTGACCGCCGGCTCGTACAAGGATCCCACCCGCGACTCGTTGATCGGTCTCGACGGCCAGGGTGTCGCCCGAGCGTTCGGCCATCAGACCCCGCTCCCGGGAGCGACGTTGTGACGGATCTTCCTCTCGGGCGGGGTGCATCCCGAGTGGCGCAGGCTTGGCATCGGCGGAGCGCTGCTGAGCTGGCAGACCGAACGCGCCCGAGCGACATTGGCCGAACAGGAGGCCGCGGACCCTGATCTGGCCGGCGTGGCGTGGCGGATCGCCGTCAACGTCG
>JAYVOI010000056.1:0-6072 GCA_043758005.1 Ilumatobacteraceae bacterium | reverse complement strand
GATATGCACCGACCGGCAGCCGCAGCATGGGCCCGGTCGGCGTGTCGGCGCGCGCCGGCCGTGAGGGCTACTTCTCGACGGCCAACGACAAGGTGCTGTGCATCCCGATGATCGAGACCAAGCAGGCCGTCGAGCACGTCGACGAGATCGCTGCGGTGCCCGGTATCGACGCGTTGTACATCGGCCCGGCCGACCTGTCGATCACCTACGGGCTGGCGCCGAAACCCGATCAGGACGACGTGGAGTGGAACGAGGCGATCGAGCGAGTCAAGGCCGCCTGCGAGCGCAATGGGGTGATCCCGGCGATCCATGCCGAGGCCGGTCTCGCCGAGAAGCGCCGATCAGCCGGCTGGCGGATGATCACCGTCGGCTTCGATCTCGGCAACGTGATGAGTGGCCTGCGCGCCCAGTTGAAAGAAGCCCGCGGCCAGTAGCCGGTGCAGTGGCTCAGACGCGGTCGAGGACGATGTCGAACCTCGTCGCCAACTCGCCGGTCTCGTCGAGGTTGAACTCACGGATCAGGCTGCGCTGCACCCCGAACACGGCGTCGCCGTCGAGGTAGTCGCTCTCGACATCGAAGACGTGCGTGATCAGGTCCTTGTAGTCGGCGTGCCGGGCCCAGATGTGGAGGTGACCGGGACGCCACCAGTTACGGCCGTTCTTCTTCAACAGGTCACCCGCCGGGCCATCGCTGGGGATCGGGTACGGAACGGGGCGGATGCTGCGGATCTCGAACGTTCCATCCGGCTGCGAGTGGTAGATGCCGCGCAGGTTGAACTCGCTCTGGACGCCCGGCTGCTGCACTGCGTAGAACATGTTGCTGGCGTTCTGCCAGCAGTCGAGGAGCGCTCCCTCGACGGGCTGGCCGTCGACATCTGTGATCTTGCCTCGCACGACGACGCGATCGCCGTCGTCGGGATCATCGAGCATCGACTCGCCGAAGGCCCGATCCGGTGCGCCGGCCGAGTGGAACGGGCCGAGCACGGTGTTGTCGGTGAGGCTCGACGCGCTGGCGTCGTAGGCAAGCATCTCGACCAGCGTCGAGACGCCGGTCGTATCGCTCAACAAGATGAACTCCTGACGCACGTCGTCGCTGATCTTGCCGCACTGGGTCAAGAACATGATCCCTGCGAACCATTCCTCGCGAGTCAGGTTGACCTCGCGGGCAAAGGCGTGCAGATGACGAATGGCCGCGGTCGTCACTTCCTTCAGGCGCGGGTTCGGGGAGTTGTCGTAGCGCGACAACACCTCGGCCAACAGTTCGTCGAGTGCGCCTTCTTTGGCCATCGTGATCCCCCAGTATGAGTTGACGAAACGTGCGACGCGTTGCTATCACAGGCGCCAGCGCGCCGACCAGATCAACGTTCCCCCGTGCAGAACGACCGACTATCCTTCGTTCCCGAACTATCGCTAGAGTCCAGTCACCGATCGCTAGGAGGTTGCACATGTCAGAGCAGGCAGGTGGCCCGGTCCGTCCGTCGAGTGGTGCGTACATCCAGCACCTCGTGCTGCGGGTCCGCAACCTCGAAGTCGCCCACGACTTCTACACGCGCATTCTGGGGTTCGAGCAGTGTGCCGAACTCGAACGCGACAAGTTCCCGGACTACAAGATGCGGTTCTACCGCGGCAGCGCGGAGCGGCACCACGATCTCGCGTTGGCCGAACTGCAAGACCCGGGCAGCGCTCCCCCGCCGGAGACACCGTGGCAGATGTTCGGCTCGACGCCCGGCGTCGACCACATCGCCGTGTGCTACCCGAGCCGCGAGTCGTGGCTCGACCAAATCGCGTACATGAAGGCGCAGGGCGTGGAGTTCCGCATTCGCGGGAACCACGGCATGACCCACAGCGCGTACGTCGAGGACCCCGACGGCAACGGCATCGAGTGCTTGTACAACCTGCCCGACGAGGTGTGGTCAGGCGACGTCAACGCCGCCCTGAACCACTTCGAGGCGTTGCCGCTGGACGGGCCAGACGCACTGGTCGACGACACCAACTACGTGGCGTTTGCCCCGACCGGCAACTAACCCAGCATCGTCTCGACCAGCGCCGTCGCCGATTCACGGTCGGAGTACAGCAGCGTGTGATGCGTGCGAGTGGTCTTGGCCGAGCCGAGGTAGTTGCGCTCGTACAACTCGTTGCGTGAGCCCAGCGCCGAGCCGATGAAGTCCCACGCCAGCCGATAGATGCCGGCACGGCGCTCGGCATCCATTCCGTTGGCACCGTGGACGAACTCCTCGATCAACGGGCGAAGCCGAGCGTCGTTGAACATCGCTTGGCTGGGCGTCGCCAGCAGGTTGTGGCTGCCGATCAGCATCAGGATCTCACGCACTCGCGGGTACCACACTGCGAGCAGCGCACGCATGGGATGCATGGGGCGGCCGTCGGGGAAGACCACGCCATCGCCTCGGTCATAGGCGTGTTCCTCCGACAGCAGGATCGCGCTGCGGGTCACCTCGACGTAGCACGACAGTTCGCCCAGCATCTCGATCGTCGGAGCCGAGTTGTCGTTGACCGCCTCGGCCATGCGCAGCGCCAGGCCGTAGGCGAACTCCAACTTGGTGAGGGCTCGGATCGTGGTCTGCTGCATGATGTTGGCCCACCACCCGGTGGGGCCCATCACCGAGTTGTACACCTCGATGTCACCGTTGATGAAGACCCGGTCGAACGGCACCTCGACATCGTCGAAGATCGTGAACGCGTCCTGCTCGTCGAACCTCGATGACAACGGGTGGTCGAACGAGTTCGATCCCACCGTCGCCGCACTGTCGCGGCACATGAAGATCAGCCCTGGGGTGTCCATCGGCAGCGCGAAGCTCAACGCGTAGTCACTTGACGCGTCAGCCGGAAGCGGGAGACCCGGATAGATGGCGGTCTCATCCGCGAATGGGGCCAGCGTCGCCAGAATGCGTGCGCCGCGAACGATGATGCCGGTCGAGGTCTCGCCGACTTTGTGCAACGGGACCGGATTGCCGGCGAACGACGCGTCTTTCACGCGGTCGATAGTCGGGTGCACGATCGTGTGGGTCAGCGACAGGTCTTCGCGGGCGATCATGTTGTGGTACGCGACGAGGTTGTCGTGACCCTGCTCGTTCTTGCCCGCCGGGCCGAGCCACGCCCCACGCTCGCCGGCGAACCCCGCGAACGTGACGTTCATGTAGTCGGGGGTGCGGCCCATGATCCCGACCGTCGATTCGGCGATACGTCGCAGACCGCGATGGCGACGCTTCAGATCGTCGATCGAACGCGGGATCATGTGGCTCACGTTGATCGCCTCGCCGGTCTCGGGATCCGGCATCAGGCACTCGTCGGCGAACTCCTGCTGGATGTCGAAGACCCTGGCCAAACTGTGGGCGGCACCTTCCAACTGGGGGTGCGTCGTGACGTCGTCGACGCGTTCGTCGCCGAGCCACACCTCACGGTTGCGGGCGCGAAGCCCCTTCAGGAACTGTTCTCCAGATCGAGCCGGCATGTGTACCCCCAGTACAGAGTCGTTCCAACGCACGCTAGACGGCACCGCCGCCTACGATCGTGGCGATGCCCACCTCTGCTCCTCCCGACATCGTTCGCTCCGCGTTTGCGGAACTGATCGTCACCGACCTCGGCGCCAGCAAGCACTTCTGGGTCGATCGACTCGGCTTCGTGATCAGCTTCGAAGACGACGACGCCATCTATCTCCGCGGCCACGAAGAGTTCGTGCACCACAGCCTCATCTTGCGACTCGGGACGGAGCCGGCGTGCTCGCGGTTCGCCTTTCGTGTGCGCACACCCGACGACCTCGACGCGGCAGCGTTGTTCCACACCGATCGCGGCTGCGAGGTCCGCCGGTATCCGGCCGGCACGACTCGCGGCGTCGGCCCGACGGTACGAGTGCAGGACCCGTTCGGCTTCGTCGTCGAGTACTTCCACGAGATCGAGTGGATCGGTCACCACCACCAGCGTTACGACCTTCGCCACGCTCCGAGCATCAACCGCCTCGACCACATCAACCTGGTCACCGACGACGTGCGGGCCTTCTACGAGTGGTACACAGCGTTGGGGTTCGGGCTGTCGGAGACCATCGAGGACGACGACGGCACGCTGTATGCGACGTGGATGTTCCGCAAGCAGACCGTGCACGACATCGCCTCGACGCAAGGCTCGGCGCCGAGGTTGCACCACCTCGCGTTTGCCTGCCCCGAGTCACATCACATCCTCAGCCTCGCCGACACGCTGGGGGCGACGAACGAGTTCCACCACATCGAACGTGGCCCAGGCCGCCACGGTGTGTCGAACGCGTTCTACCTCTACCTGCGCGATCCGGACGGTCACCGGGTCGAGATCTACACGACCGACTACTTCACCGGCGATCCCGGTCACCAGCCGTTGCGGTGGAGCGTCAACGACCAGCGCCGCCGCGATTTCTGGGCCAACCCGATCGTGCCCAAGTGGTACGAGGAAGCCAGTCGCGTGCTCGACCTCGATGGCAACCTGCAACCGATTCGGGAACGCAAGAGCGACGAGCAGCGCATCATCGTCGGCGCGGACGGGCATGGCGTGACCCGATGATCACGCCCGAACTCGCCCTCGTACTGGCTCAGCGACACGAGCTCGCACGACGTGAGGTGTCATCGATCGATCCGATCACCGCCGAGTACCCAGACCTCACCATCGACGATGCCTATGCCGTGCAACAGGCATGGGTCGACCTGCAGATCGCCGACGGGGCCCAGCTCGTCGGCCGCAAGATCGGCCTCACCTCGCGGGCAATGCAACAGCAGATGCAGATCGACGAGCCCGACTTCGGGGCGCTGCTCGACTACATGATCATGCCGAGCGGCGTCGAGTTGCGTCACGCCGACTTCGTCGACCCCAAGCTCGAGGTCGAGGTGGCGTTCGTCATCGGGCAGCGGCTCAGCGGCGACGCAGTCACTGTCGATGAGGTCATGGCGGCGACCGACTACATCCAGCCGGCTCTCGAGCTGATCGACGCGCGCAGCTACCGCGTCCATCCGATCACCAAGCGCGCCCGCACGATCGTCGACACCATCGCCGACAATGCGGCCGACGCGGGTGTCATCCTCGGCGGCGAGCGAGTCAAGCCCACCGACCTCGACATGCGCTGGATCGGTGCGATCTTCTCCTGCAACGGCGTGGTCGAAGAGACCGGCCTGGCCGCCGGGGTGTTGGACCACCCGGCCAACGGCATCGCCTGGGTCGCCCGGCGCATCGCCCCGTACGGGCTGGCGATCGAGGCGGGTCAGATCATCCTCGCCGGGTCGTTCACCCGAGCCGTGGCGGCGCGTCCCGGTGATCACTTCCTGGCCGACTACGGCCCACTCGGTTCGGTGTCCTGCAACTTCGTGTAGTGCTTGCCGGCAATTCGATACGTCCTAGAACATGCTGCAGAATTGATGACGGAAGGAGTGCATTGTGCAATACGCTCTCGTGAACGCGGTCCGCAACCACCCCGATGCCGCATACGCCTTGCAGGAGGTGTACGCCGACTACATCAGCGACGCCGTGCTCGCCGAGGAACTCGGGTTCACGTCGACGTGGTACGGCGAACATCACTTCCGTCACTGCCAGTGGACAGGCTCGCCGATGATGGTGGCCACCGCGGTCGCGGCACGGACGGCGAAGATCCGCGTCGGAACCTCCGTCGTGCTCCTGCCCTTCCATGACCCGATACGCGTCGCCGAGGATGCGGCGATTGCCGACATCTTGTCGAACGGACGCTTCGATCTCGGCGTCGGCCCCGGTTCGCAGTACGAGGAGTTCATCACCTTCGGCAAGGATCCGGCGGAGATGAACCAACGCTCGTGGGAGATGGTCGATTGGATCCAACGGGCATTCGCCGAGACCGAGATGTTCAGTCACGCGGGCCGCTTCTACGACATTCCCGACATGACGTTCACGACCAAGCCGGTGCAACAACCGCTCCCGATGTGGTGGGGTGGCATGGGACCGAAGAACCTGGGGCGCGCCGCCGAGCGCGGGATGCACCTGATCGCTCCGTTCAACGCCGGCTACGACGCCGCGCTGCAGGCGTGCGGCCGCAACCCAGCCGACTACCAGATCTCGGTGATGATCCCT
>JAYVOI010000055.1:0-2558 GCA_043758005.1 Ilumatobacteraceae bacterium | reverse complement strand
ACCGTCGCACTGCTTGCGCCCAACGTCGCGGCCAGCGAGCCACCTGTCTCGCCGGTGCAGATCATCGGTTTCCCGTCGCGCGACTTCATCTCGTCGTCGGGCTTCGACGAGAGCGACACGGTCGACGTACTCGTCATCCGCAACGGCGTGATCGTGAGCACCGCTGACCACCAGATCCCGCAGGCCGATCCTCGTGCGGCTCCCGGCGACCCGTTCGCCGGCACCGTCGAGGTCAACCACCCTGGCGGCGGCTGCTGGGAAGGCACCACCTCTGAGCTCCGCGCCGGTGACATCATCCGCACGGTTGCGTACGGCCCCGATGGTGTGGTTCGAGCGATCGACCAAACGACCGTTGCCAACGTCACAGCGTTCCGCGCCGTGATGGTGCAAGACGACAACGCCCAGACGGTCGAGCCCGATGGAATCGTCGAGGTTCACGGCGCCGCCATGCGCCCCGATGGTCAGCCGATCCCGCTTGACCAACTCGACCAGCGCCTGGTCGCCAACCGCGATCTGTTCGACTTCAACGGCCGACGCACCCTTCGAGGCGGCCCGGGCAGCGACGGCGTCACGACCTACGACACCGTCAACAACCCCACCGGCGTCAAGTGGACCACGGTGTACAGCGGCCTGACCGCCGCCGACGTGGCCCGTGCGGTCGGCGGCGTCAGCTCGTCGACCGGCACGCGCTTCGACGGCGCCGAATCGCGCATGCTGTGGCTCGGTTCGCAGCCGCTGGCGCTGACTGAGCTCACGATCTTCGAGAACTCTGATGTGACCATCCCCGGCCCGGCAGCTGCAGTCTGCTTCGCGCCTCTCGAGGCAGCCGACACGGCAGCGCCATCGACCCCATCCCACCTCGCTGCCACGCAGCAGGGCGCGGACAACGTCGCCCTCAGCTGGGGGGCCTCCACCGACGACTGGTACGTCTACGGCTACCGCGTCTTGCGTGATGGCCAAGCAGTGGCCAACGTCGGCGCATCGGTCACCAGCTACGTCGACGTGCACGTCGCCCCGGGTTCGCACACCTACACCGTCGCTGCGTTCGACTCGGCGTCGCCCCGCGGCGCCGGTGCGACAATCGCCGACCAGATCATGGCGGGCTTCGGGCAGCCCTATGGCAACCTGTCGCAGCAGTCGAACCTCGTGGCGCACACGCAGGCCGATGTGACCGCACCGACCGTGCCGACCAACCTCGTCGCCATCGCCGGCGCCGGCAAAGCCGACCTGATCTGGTCGAGCTCATCCGACGACGTAGCGGTGTCGGCCTACGGGGTCTACCGCGACGGTGTCAAGATCCACGAGGTTTCGGCCACCGGCCTCCTCGCCTACAACGACGCCGGCCTCGTCGAAGGCAGCTACGTGTACACGGTCGACGCTGTCGACGCGGCAGGCAACCGCTCGGTGCAGTCCGCTGGAGCCACGGCCAACGTCACGCCCGAACCGGACGTCACGCCACCGAACGTTCCGACGGGCCTCACGGCGGCGACATCACCAGATGTTCACGGTCGGAACGTCGCTCTCGCCTGGCAGATCGCTACCGATCCACTCAACCCCAGCGGGTTGGCCGGCTCCGGTGTGACCAGCTACAGCATCTACCGCGACGACAATCTGATCGCCCAGGTGCCCGCCCCGGCGGCGCCGGCGACGACGGTGAGTTTCACCGACACGCTCTTCGCGGCTGGGACGTACGCCTACGTTGTCGACGCTGTCGACTCGGCAGGCAACCACTCGGCGAAGTCGACGCCTGCGGCCACCGCGGTGGTGGCCAACGACCCGCCACTCGCTCCGCATTCGCTGATCGCCTTCCCGGCCCGCGACTTCATCTCGGGTACCGGCTACACCCCCGGTGCGACCTACTTCTTTACGCTCCTCCGCGGTGGCCAGACGCATCTGTCGGGTTCGCTCGCTGCGGATGCGACCGGGCTGATCGAGGTCAACCACCCCGGTGGTACGTGCTGGAACGTCAACACCCCCGACATGCGCCCCGGTGACGTGATCCGCATCACGAACGCGGCGGGCGTGGCCGACCAGACCACCGTTGCCAATGTCACGGCCGAGCGTCCGATTGCGATCAATGCGAACACCGTTGTCATCCACGGCACCGCCGTAGCGGCTGATGGTGTGAGCCAGATCCCGCTCGACCAACTCGATCAGCGGCTGGTCGCCAACCGTGACCTGTTCGACTTCAACGGCCGCCGCACACTGCGAGCAGGTGCGGGTGGTGACGGCACGATGTCGTACGACACACCGACCAGCACGAAGTGGACCGCCACCTACACGGGTTTGAGCGCAACCGACGTGGTGCGTTCTGTCGGCGGCACGACCACGAACGGGACGGTCTACGTGGGTGCCGAGTCTCGCGCAATGTGGCTCGGTCGCCAGCCGCTGGCCCTCACCGAATCGACGATCTTCGAGAACGGTGCGGGCGTCGTCGGTGGACCATCGGCCCCCTGCACGGCCCCGGCCGAAACGCCGGTCGCCGCAGCGACGTTCACGCCGGCCAGCGTCAGCTTCGCCGCCACGACGTTCCTGCCGACCCGCCAGACGAGCGCAGC
>JAYVOI010000054.1:0-6090 GCA_043758005.1 Ilumatobacteraceae bacterium | reverse complement strand
GCAGGACCTCGTGATCGCCCAATGCGCTGCGGAAGCAGCGGGGATCCTGGAGATGTCGTGAGCAAGACCGTCGTGATCGTCGGTGGTGGCCTCGTGGGGCTGTCGTCGGCACTGTTCCTCACGGAGGCAGGCGCCGATGTGACCATCATCGACAGTGCTGCGCTCGGCAGCGGGGCGGCCCGCGGCAATGCTGGATTCATGTGCACGGCAATCGTCGAGCCGCTGCCGGCGCCCGGAGCGATCGTCAACGCCCTCAAGTCGTTGCGCGACCCGGCGCGTGCGCTGCGCATCCTGCCCAAGGCAATCCCGCGCATGGCCCCGTGGCTGCTGACATTCGCCCGCAACTGCACGGCCTCGCGCTACCAGTCGGGTCGCGCTGCGCTGGCTGACTTCAACCGCAACAGTTCGGCGGTGCTGGAGCGCCTCACCAGTCAGGGTGCTGCAGTCACGCTCAGCCGCGAGCTCCTGGTGCCGTATCACGACGTGGCCAAGGCCGAGCACCACTTCAAGGCGTTGCAGCCGATGGTCGATTTCGGGGCGCGCATTCCCGATCGCGTCGTCGACGGCGACGAGATCCGCCGCATCGCACCAGCGATCACCGACCACGTTCGCGCCGGATTGGTCATGCCCGGCGACCGATCCATCGACCCACGCCGGTACGTCGACTCGGTGATCGAGATCCTGCGAACGCGTGGCACACGGTTCATCGAGCACACCGAGATCAACCGTGTCGTGTCAACTGACGACCGAGTCCGTTCCCTGGAGACATCGAACGGAACCGTCGACGGCGAGGAGTTCGTGCTGGCGGCCGGCGCCGGGTCGCGCTTGCTCGCCAAGCACTTCGACCTGAGGCTGGCGGTCATCCCCGGCCAGGGCTACAACGTCGGCCTCCCCACGTCGCCAGGGTTGCAGCAGCCGGTGATCTTCGAGGAGGTTCACGCTGTGGCGACACCGTTCGACGACCGCATCCGCCTCGGCGGCACGATGGAGTTCGGCGGCGATCACCCACCGTTCGATGCGCGGCGGATCGAGTCGATCATCACGTCGATGCGCAAGTTCCTCGATCTCGATTGGGACGAGCGCTTCGACACCTGGGCAGGGTCACGCCCGATGAGTGCCGACGGGTTGCCGTTCATGGGCCGACCGAAGCGGTGGCGCAACGTCGTGGTCGGTGCCGGTCATGGGATGTTCGGTCTCACCCTGGCGCCGCCGAGCGGCGTGGCGATCTCGGAGCTGATCATGACCGGGCGAAGCTCGACCGACATCTCTGCGTTCGACCCCGATCGAAGCGCGTTGCGTCGGTGAGCACGAGCTACAGCGCGCCGACCTCGTCGCCCCACACATCGCTGAGGACGTAGCCGAGCGGGTACGGATCGGTGGGGTCCACGGTGCTCGTCCGTGTGCCGACCACCCATCCTCGACCGGAGATCCGCGGCAGCACCGCTGCCCGACCACCCACAGTCGTCTCGCCGATCATCTCGACGATGAACTCGCTGTCGATCAGCGATCGGGCGATGAATCGACTCCCGACCTCGGCCTTGCCACGCGCTGCGAGCAGCGCGAGACGCGCAGAATTGCCGGTGCCGCACGGCGACCGGTCGACCCGTCCACTGAGCACGGTCGCGCCGCGCAGCGAGCCATTGGCGGGGTCGTCGTCACCGATCAACATGACGTAGGAGATGAAGTCGATCTCGGGGATCTCCGGGTGTTGCACGGTGATCGACTGACGGGCCGCCAACGAGATCGCCGTGCCGGCCTCGACGACCTGGCGGGCGCTCTGGCGATCGAGCTTCACACCGAACTGTGCCGGATCCGCAAACACGTAGTAGCAACCGCCGTAAGCGACATCGACGCGGATGTCGCCGAGTCCGGGGACGAACAGCGGCACGTCGAGCGCCTCGACGAACGAGGGCACGCCGTCGAACGTCACGCGTTCGCAGCGCCCATCGCGACACGTCGCCGTCGCGTGGATCAGCCCCGCGGCGGTCTCCAGCACCACTCGTGTCTCGGGCTCCACCATCGGCACCGTGCCGGTTTCCAGCAGCGCAGTCACGACACAAATGGTGTTCGAACCACTCATCGCGTGGGCCCGGTCAGCCTGGCAGATGATGAACCCGGCGTCGGCCTGCGGGTCGCGCGACGGGAAAACCAGGTTGGCGCTGGTCTGCGGCCGGCCGCGTGGTTCGAAGCACAGGAACTTCCGAATCGAGTCGTCGACCTCGTTGATGTGACGGAGCTTGTCGCGCATCGTTGCACCCGGCACGTCGAACACCGAGCCGAGGTAACAGGTGCCCTGTTCACCCTCGGCATGGACCTCGATCGCGGTGTACGACGTCGTCGAGCGCACGCGCGGTCAGGCCTTGGCGAACGGTGCGGCCAGGGCCTGGTCGAGCACGACGAGGAACTCCGCGGCGATGTTGTCGGGGAGACCCAACAACGGCGCCCGCACCGGCCCGCAATCGAAACCTTGATGAGCCAGGCCGAGCTTCGCTTTCGAGTTGTACAAGCCGCTTTCCATGTTCTGGATCCACGGCAACAGCTCGGCGAACTGCCGCCGCGCCAGCCCGTAGTTGCCCTCGTTGGCAGTGTTCATGATCACGACGTGATGGCGTGGCAACACGTTGGCGGTGCCGGCGAGCCAGCTGCGCACGCCCCATGCGAAGTAGTCGGCAGCCTGGTCGTCGCTGCCACACATGATCTCGAGGTTTCCGGTGTAGGTGCGCTGCAGCGTCAAGAACCGCGAGAAGTCGCCGCTGGACTCCTTGATAGCGATGATGTTCGGATGGTCGGCAACGGCATCGAGGCATTCGAAGCCGATCTCCACGCCGGCGCGAGCCGGATAGTTGTAGAGGACGACCGGCTTGTCGACAGCGTCGGCAACGGCTCGGTAGTGCGCTGCCAGCTCTCGCTGAGTCGGGAGCGAGGTGGGCGGGGCGGCCAACATGATGGCGTCGTAGCCCATGGTGCTGGCGGTCTCGGCAAGGTGAATTGCTTCGCGAGTCGACCCGGCATTGCAGCCGGCGATCAATTGCGCCCGTTTGCCGACGACCTCGGCGGTGTGGGCCATCACGCGCTTGCGCTCATCGGACGACATCGCGTAGTACTCGCCAGTGGTGCCGCACGACACCACGCCGCGCACTCCACCATCGAGGCAGAAGTCGATCACCTTCGTCAGCGTCGAGAGATCGAGGCCCTCGTTCGCATCGAACGGAGTGACGACGGGGACGTACACACCTTCAAGTTGCAAGTCGCTCATATCCAAACGGTACCACTGGCCATCTTGCAGTCTGTTGGCGACGCCGGTCGTCAACCGAGTGCCATCAGCGCCACCCCGACGCCGCTGGCAGCCACCCCGACGGCCTGCCAGGTACGCAGTCGCTCCTTGTTGAAGATGACCGAGAGGACGACGGCCACGGCGGCGAATTGTGACGCCGCGACCGACACCGGGCCTGCGGCACCCCTGATGTAGCCGAGCTTCAGCGATGCCAGCGCGACGCCGCCCGCGAGCCCGGAGCCGATTCCCCAGATCCGCGCCGGGGCCCGCACGGCGAGGATGGGCGCCTTGTCGAACGGCTGCAACGCGGTCAGGAACAGCAGACCGGACAGTCGTTGGATCATCACCGGCGACAGCCCTGCAGCGTCGGACGTCTGCGAGGTGAGGGTGAACGCGATGCCGAACAGCACACCGGCGCCGACACCGAGGATCACCCCGATCTTCACGCTCCCCATCCCGCCGCGCTGATACGTGGTGAGCACCAGTGCCAGCAGGCCGAGGACCATGCCGCAGGCCGCAAGTGTGCTGGGAGTGTGCCCCCTGCTGAGGTCGTACAAGACAGGCACCGCCGCCAGCAAGACCGACGCGGTCGGGGCAACGATGCCCATGCGGGCCACGGTGTAGCCGCGGTAGAGCATCACGAGACCGCCCGACAACGTGATGCCCGAGACGGTGCTCAAGATGACGTCGCGCAGCGTCCATTCGACGGGTTTGACGAACAGCAGCAGCGGTGCGATCAGTCCCGAGACGGCGAGGTTGGTACGACTGACCGACACCGAGCTGATCGTCCGCGAGGCCCGATTCGCAGCGAAGTCGCTGATGCCGAGCAGGATGCCCGCGACAAGGCCAAGAAGGACGCCCATCGTCGACGCCTCAGTCTGCGACCGGGACGCGCGCGGTCAGCGGCGGAGGCGGATCAGCGGGCGCCCCATATCCGTGGCGGAGGCCCGTCACGCCGCGATACGCGGCGCGCGCTGCAGGCTTCCAGTCGCGCAGCAGTTCGACATCCGGCTGGAACACTTCGACGCGCAAGGGGTTGCAGTTCGGTTCCGCGTCGGAGTCGTCGCCCCACAACGGAACCGCAAGATCGCCACCGGGACACAGTGAGATGGCCATCAACAGATCGAACTCCGCCAGGAGCTCCACATGGTCACCGGGACGGGCTGGACACGTCTTCATGAAGTACCGCTTGTCGTCGGGCATCAGTCCCGTGACCTGGAACAGATTGATCACGTCATGCACATCGAACTCCGTCAGGCCGAACTGGGCGACAGCACGAGTGAGGTTCGAATGGCAGTGGAAGTCGTAGGCGGCGCCACTGAGCAGCTGATTCACATACGGATCGCACCGCGTGCCGAGCAGGTCGTGGCACCCGGCGTCGTCCGCATCGCGCCCGTACCCCACCGTGTCGGCGATGAACGTGACCATCGGACGGAGGAACGGCAGGTTGCTCCACAGCCGGTGGCCCGTCGTGACATGGGTACCGTAGAACTGTCGGGTGCGCGCGGCCCAGAACCGTTCACGGGGATCGTCGCGTGCCCACAGGTTGAGGTCGACGACTTGGGGCCCGTCGACGGTCGAGAACCGCACGATCTGCCCGGCCGTCACCGCAAATGCGTGACCGGATCGCACCGGCACGATCATGTCGGTGACGGTCGTTCGACGATGCGTCTCGGACGCGAGCCGCGAGATCACTGCAACATCGGGGGACAACGGGCTGTCGCCTGAAGCGACGTACGAGGCGTGCGGCACCTCGGCAGCATGCCATACCCGACCAGTGCGAGAACTAGAACTGCGGAATGAGATTCAGCCTGGCGATCAACCTCGAGCGGATGGACCCGACGGACGACATGCGAGCGGTCGCCGACCATGTGTTGGAGATGGTGCAGATGGCCGATGCCGCCGGTTTCGACACGGCCTGGGCGGCCGAGCACCACGCCATCGAGATGACCATCGCCCCCGGCCCGTTCCAACTGCTCGCCTGGTGGGCAGCCCACACAGAGCGGATTCGACTCGGCACGGCAGTTGCCGTCGCCGCGTACTGGAACCCGATTCGGCTCGCCGGTGAATCTGCTCTCCTCGATCTGCTCAGCGGCGGGCGGTTGGAGCTCGGCCTCGGCCGAGGCGCATACCAGCGCGAGTTCGACCGGATCGTGCCAGGTCTCGACTCGGCCGGAGCGAGCGCTGCGCTACGCGAACTGCTGCCGGCAGTCAAAGCACTGTGGGCCGGCGACTACGCCCACGAGGGTGATCGCTGGTCGTTCCCCACATCGACGTCATGCCCGAAACCCGTTCAGCAGCCGCACCCGCCGATCTGGGTAGCGGCACGCGACCCGGATACGTACGACTGGGCGGTGGCCAACGGCTGCAACATCATGTGCTGGCCGTTGATGCGACCCTTCGCCGAGCTCCAGGCCTATGCCTCGCGGATGGACGACGCGCTCGACAAGGCGCCAGGAGTCCCGCGACCGAAGATGGTCGCGATGCGCTACTCGGCGGTGTGGGCCGATGAGAGTGACGCGGCCCGCTACATCACGTCCGTGCAGCGTCAAGCAGGCCAGTTCGAGAACCTCTTCAAGAAGCTCGGCGATGTCGACAACGGCTTCGCCGAGCGCATCGATCTCCAACAGCTCGAGCACCGCGACGAGTACGCCCCGGCGACCCTGCGCGAGCACTTGATGTTCGGCACGCCCGACGAGGTGATCGGCAAGCTCCGCGCCTATGAGGCACTTGGCGTCGACTTCTTGTACTGCGCCAGCTACGGCGCCCCGATCGCGGATCAGAAGCGTTCGCTGCAACTGTTCATCGATGAAGTG
>JAYVOI010000053.1:0-13883 GCA_043758005.1 Ilumatobacteraceae bacterium | reverse complement strand
GTGCGCCAGGCTGATCTCGCCGGGTCGAAGGTTCGAGGTGCCGCCACCGACCAACGACACCATCGAACTGCTGTGGTGCGGGGCGCGAAACGGGGGCCGACGGATCATGCCGACCGACGGGAGGCGCACCCCGGCCGCTGAATGCACCATCGTGGCCTCGAGCGACAGCGCTGGCGTGAGCGGCGGCAGCAGACCCGTGAGGCGTTGCGCCAACATCGTCTTGCCCGCGCCCGGCGGGCCGACCAACAACAGGTGGTGCCCTCCGGCTGCCGCGACCTCGAGGGCTCGACGGGCCGACGGCTGGCCGCGCACATCGGCGAGGTCGGGCGATGGCGGCTCGTCGTCGATGAAGTCGTCGTCGGGCTCGTCGGGCCAGGGCGCCTCGCCGTTGAGGGCATCGACGATTTCGCGCAGGACCTCGGCGACGCGCACGCGACCCGGGGAGATGGCCTTCGCCTCCCGGAAGGATGGGCGCGGCACCACGGGGACGAGGTCGGCGAGCGCACCGACCATGGGTGCGACACCGGCAACTGCTCGCAGCGAGCCGTCGAGCCCGAGCTCGCCGAGGAAGCCCATGCCCGCAAACGACTCTGATGGGATCTCGCCATGTGCAGCCAACAGCCCGATGGCGATCGCCAGGTCGAGCCCGGAGCCACCCTTGCGCTGGTTCGACGGCGCCAGGTTCACCGTCATGCGACACGACGGCCACGGCAGCCCGCTCGACATCACCGCAGCGCGGACTCGATCACGTGATTCCCGACATGCTTCGTCGGGAAGACCGACGATCTGAAAGCCCGGCAACCCCGTCGACACGTGCACCTCGACGGTGACGGGGCGACCTTCGACACCGAGCAAGGTTGCAGAACGGACGGCGGCGAGCATGCGCGGACCTCCAGCTTCGGCGTCGTGCAGACGACGCGCGGACATGGCTGGAAGGGCACGGGACCGGACCCTCGACGGTGAGCGCACTGTATCCGTCAGCCCTTCGGCCGCAACCCGATGACACTCATTTCTCACGTCGGCCTGGGAGACTGGCCGGGTGCGGAACGTCGTGATGCTTGCTGCTGCTGTGACCTGCTCTGCCGTCGCGGCATGCGCCAGCGACGCTCCACCGGCGACCGACGGGCAATATTGCGCGACGGTCAGCGCCAGCCTCGATCAACTGACGGCGCCCGCGATATCCGACGCGGCCGGGGTCGAGGCAACCTCGAAGCTCTACCGATCGATCACGTCGATCGCGCCCTTGGCGGTGCAGAAGGAATGGGAGACCATGACCTCGAACGTCGAGGCCGCTGCCACGGTCGACCCGAACGACCCGACGTCGGCGCAGAAGGTCGCCGACATGGCACGATCTTCACAGCACGCCGCATCGGCGATCGTCGACTACACGTCGAAGGTGTGCGGCGTGACGTTGGCGGTGACGACCACCATCGCCACCGTGCCCCCGGTCGTGGAGACCGGAGGAGGAACGCCCTAGTTGGCCAGAGCTAGTTCGGCAGTTCGCCGCGCTTGGTCTTCACCGAGTCGACGAGTCCGTAGGCCTTGGCCTGGTCGGCGGTGAACCAGCGATCGCGCTCGCTGTCCTTCTGGATCTGCTCGAGCGTCTGCCCCGAGTGATGGGCCGTGAGCTCGGCCATGCGCTGCTTGGTGTAGTGCAGCTGTTCAGCCTGGATCGCGATGTCGGTGGCTTGGCCACGCAGACCGGCCAGCGGCTGGTGCATCATGATGCGCGCATTGGGAAGCGTGTACCGCTTGCCCGCCGCACCGGCTGTGAGCAGGAATTGGCCCATCGATGCGGCCATCCCCATGCACACCGTTGCCACGTCGCAGGAGATGAACTGCATGGTGTCGTAGATCGCCATGCCGGCCGTGACGGACCCGCCGGGGCTGTTGATGTACAGCCAGATGTCGGAGGCCGCATCCTCACCCTCGAGGTACAACAACTGGGCGCAGATCTGGTTGGCCATGTCGTCGTTGACGTCAGTGCCGAGCATGATCACCCGGTTCTTCAGCAGCCTGTTGAACACATCGCTGCGCGGGTCGAAACCGGCGTCGAGCGCCATGGGACGAGTGAGGTCGGACATGGCGCCAACGCTACCGTCGCGGTTGCGTTCGCCACCTCTCGACGACCGCGTCGGTGTCGAGCGGCACGACCGACGACGGCGGGCCTTCTGCGCCGCGCCGGTTCACGTCTCGAATGCGCTGGTTGATCTCGCCGATGATGCGACGCACGACATCCTCGCGCGACGCGTCCGCGATCGCCTCGAGTGCTTCCTCCAACTCCTTGCGCACCGCCAACGTCGAGGGCAGGTAGCTCAAACGCTCGCGTCGGAGCTTGGCTTTCAACCACCAGTCCTCGTCGTGGTGGATCTCGGCCCCGTCCGGCGTGATCCCCTCGAGCGGTCGGCCCTTGCCAGGAAGGTTCTCGAAGTCGCCGCGCTCCATGCCGACTCGGATCTGCTGTTCGACCCACGACTCCCAGCTCGGTCCCTTCGGCTTTCGACGGCCGTCGCCCAGACCTGCCATCACGCCGCCCTGCTGACCCCGCTGAAGATCACGGCGACGCGTTCGTCGGGCGCGACGTCACTGCGTTGCGAGAGCAGGCCGGCGAGGCCGGCTGTCCCTGTGTGCGACACGTTGATGCCAGTCGTGCGCCGGGCCAGGTCGTTGGCCCGCAACACCAAGTCCTCGCCGACGACGATCGGCGAACCGTTGCCTTCTCCCATCGCACGCACGACGGGAATCCAGTCATAGGTCTCGTCGTCGAGGATGCCGTCCGCGGCTGACCGACCGACGTGCTCCCACGGCCACATGCACTCCTCCCAATGCGCGGCGGCCGCCGAAGGGCCGCCGATGGAGCGGGCATGCACCCAGGCGCGTTCGAGCGGTGCACAACTGTCGGTCTGCACGGCATGAAGCCGCGGCATCACGCCACTCATCTTGAACCCCGCGATCGTCGACGCGGCGAACGTGCCGGCGCCGATCTGCACGTACAGGCGATCGAGCGGCGGGCCGACCACCTGCTCCTCGAACTGCCGGGCCATCTCCCACCCAAGGGTGCGTCCGCCATCGAGGCACCACGCGTTCTCCGGTCCCTGCACCGTGAACGGGACTGCTCCCCCGGCAACCGCCTCGCGGAACCGGTGGATGCACGGATCACCGGCGGGGTCGCCCGATCGTCGTGCGCATTCGACGATGTCGGCGCCCAGGTCGGCGAGGCCGGCGAGCACGACGGGGTCGGCGTCGACCGGCACGAAGACACGGATCGGCCATGCGGCTGCTGCTGCCAGCGTGGCCGCCGCATACGCCGCGTTGCCGCACGAGGCGATGGCCAGCGGCGGGCGGGCCGATCGATCGCGCCACGGGACGAGACCCATTGACTCGGCCGTCAGCAGGTGCAGCAGGATCGTCAGCAGGTGTCGCGCCTTGTGGCTGCCAGCAACCTGGCCGGTCTCGTCCTTGACCCACACCCCACCATCAATGCCGAAACCCAACTCGTCGCTCAGCGCATCGGCACGCGCGAACGGCGTGACGTGAAAGCCGACGCCCGCGACCGAGGCGACGTCGGCATCGACTTGGCGAACCAGTGCCGTGCGAGCCGCTTCGGTCATCCCGTGCGCCGCAGCAAAGCTGTCCCACGCGAGGTACGAGCGGAACGCGACGAACGGGTTGGGGTCGTCGGTGCCCCGCAGCGGTGCAATTCCTTGTACGAGTTGGAGTGTGTGGTGGCGGTCGAGCACCGTGGCGTTGGGGCACACCCAGCTCATCGACACGGCGATGTCCACGTGGGCGCCGCAGACCGCACAGGCCCAACCGGCCGCGAGCGGCAACTGCATCGCGTTCAGCCTGCCGAGACGGCGGCGTTGAACTCGTTGATCATGTCGTCCCACACCGGCAGGAAGCGTCGAAGGCCGCGCCAGAAGTCTTGCGAGCGCCTCGCCTCGAACAGCTCGAACGGAGTGCCCTGTTGCTCCACCCATGTGTAGTAGCCGAGGTTGAAGATTCGGTTGCGGTCGCGCTCGGTGCACTCGATCGCGTGGGCCGTCGGAACGTTGGCCAGGTGCTCGCCCCACACGGCAGCGGCGTCGAGGTTGGTGAAGCCGCCCCCGAAGTCGCGGGCGGCGATCTTGGTGCGCTCGCTGGGGTACAACGCCGCGCCATCGGTGGCGACGGTGATCACCGCTTCGTCGGGCCCGAGGTTCAGCAGCTTGGCAGTGGTGATCGCCGCCAGCACGTTGCAGATGCTGCTGAGCCCGAAGTGCGCCAAGGTGTCGAGCACGGACTGCGGCACCAGACGACGGTCGGCGAGGTACCCGAGACCATCGTCGGTGTTGAACATCACCTGCAGCTGATCGGTCGCCCGATCGCTGACCGCGACGACCACATCGGTGTTCATCACGTTGTGGATCAGCGGTACGTGCTTGTCGCCGATCCCTTGGATGTTGTGCTCGCCGAAACCGTTCTCGAGCAAGGTCGGGCATTCCAATGCCTCCACGGCGACGATCTGGGTTCCGTAGAGCTCCTTCAGCCGGTCTCCGGCGGCAATCGTGCCCGCCGAACCGGTGGCACTGGTGAAGGCCGCCAACCGGATCTCGCGCCCGCTCTTCGCTCGTACGTGCTCGAAGACATGGCCGAGCGCGCGTCCCGTGACCTCGTAGTGAGCCAGGTGGTTGCCGAACTCGCAGAACTGGTTGAGCACGAAGTTGGTCGGGTCCTTGGCCAACTCGTTGCACGCGTCGTAGATCTCCTTGACGTTGCTCTCGGTACCGACCGTCTTGATCACGTCGTCGGCAGGATTGGCGCACCACCGATCGAGCCAATCGAAGCGCTCCTGACTCATGCCGGCGGGCAGGATGGCCACGCCGCGGCTGGCCATGATCCGGCTGATGGCGATGCCGCCGCGTGCGTAGTTGCCGGTCGACGGCCAGATCGCGCGGTGGCGCGTGGGGTCGAACTGGCCGGTCACGATCCTCGGGGCCAGGCAGGCGTACGCAGCGAGCACCTTGTGGGCCGTGATCATCGGGAAGCGGTCGCCGAACACGACGATGATCGGGCTGTCGACGCCCGTCAGGCTCTTCGGCAGCACCACGTGATCCGGTACGTCGACGCGTTGCCCAGCCAGATCGTTGTACCAGTGCACTCGCCAGAGGTTTCGTGCATCGGGGCCGTTGCGGTCCGCGTCGCCGACGTGGCTCGGACCGATCAGCGACGGATCGGCCAACTGGGCGAACGTCGGCAGCGAGATGCCCTGTTCCCGGAAGCGCTGCACGCTGTTGGCCAGCGCCGCGTCGTCGACGATGCGATCGGCCAATCCGAATTGGTTCTCCAGGGCAAATGCGGTCTGTCCGGCGCCGGTCATGATGTGAACATTTTGTCAAAGTCGAGCGCCATGACGCGCATTCCCTCGCACGTGATTATGCAAGGGCTCGCTTCCGAAATAGGGGTCGTCCGGGTAGCATGCGTCGGGTGGCAGACCACCCCGACACCAAGCGCAGGATCGTCGAGCGCCTCAAGCGTGTCGAGTCGGCGACGGCCACGGATCTCGCCGCAGAGTTCGGGCTCACCGATACCGCATTGCGCCAGCACCTCGACGCGCTCGAGGAGGCCGGGATGGTGACCAGGTCGATCGCCGAGCCGACGGGCCGCGGGCGCCCACCGCTGCATTGGCAGCTGGCCCCTGCTGCAACCGAGTCGTTCCCCGATCGCCACGCCGATCTGACCGTCGAGCTGATCAGCTCGATGCGTGCGACGCTGGGCGAGGCGGCGCTCGAGCGAGTCATCGGCGCCAGATCCGATCGACAGACCGCCGCGTACTCGGCGGCGCTCAGCGGCGCGGAAGAACTGGCCGAGCGTCTGCAACGACTGGCAGATCTGCGCACCGACGAGGGCTACCTGGCCGAGGTGCAACGCGACGAGGACGACTTCATCCTGATCGAACACCATTGCCCGATCGGTGAGGCCGCCGTTGCGTGCGGCGCGCTGTGCAGCGCAGAGCTCGATGTCTTCCAACGAGTCCTGGGCGACAACGTGACCGTCGCACGCACCCAGCACCTGCTGGCCGGCGATCGCCGCTGCACGTACCGAGTCGAGTCGGCCGCTTCGTAACCCGGGGTGCCGCGGTAGCGTGCCCGCCATGGCTGATTTCCTTCTCGGCGGACAGATCGACGCTGCCAAGCATGAGCGCACCAACTCGTTGACGACCATCTCGTCGGGTGATTTCACCACGCATGGTGTGATCGTCGGGATGACCGGTTCGGGCAAGACCGGCCTCGGGATCGTGTTGGTGGAAGAGGCGCTCAGCGCAGGCGTCCCGGCGCTGTTGATCGATCCCAAGGGTGACCTGACCAACCTGTGCCTCACGTTCCCGCAGCTCGCCCCGACCGACTTCCAGCCCTGGGTCAACGAAGGCGACGCCTCCAAGGCGGGGCAGTCGGTGCCCGACTTCGCCGCGGCGCAGGCCAAGGCATGGACCGACGGCCTCGCCGCGTGGGGCATCGCATCGGATCGAATCGCCGCGCTCCGCAACGACGTCACGTTCACGATCTACACCCCTGGCTCGAGCGCGGGCATCGCGCTCAACATCGTCGGGTCGCTGCAGGCGCCGGCCGACGTCAGCGACGCCGAGGTCGTCGGCGACGAGATCGAGGGCTTCGTCAGTGGTCTGCTGAGCCTGGTCGACATCGACGCCGACCCGCTCTCCAGTCGCGAGCACATCCTGTTGTCGAACCTCATCCTCAACGAGTGGACCGCCGGGCGCAGCCTCGACCTGCCCACGCTCGTCGGCATGATCCAGCAGCCACCCATTCGCAAGCTCGGCGTGTTCGAGCTCGACCAGTTCTTCCCGCCGAAGGATCGCATGGCCTTCGCGATCCGCCTCAACGGACTGCTCGCTTCGCCATCGTTCGGTGCCTGGATCACCGGGCCGCCCCTCGATATCGGCTCGATGTTGAAGACGACCGACGGCAAGCCGCGATGCGCGATCGTGACGACCGCACACCTCACCGATCAGGAGCGCCAGTTCGTCACGACCCTGATCCTGTCGAAGTTGGTCACGTGGATGCGCAAGCAGAGCGGCACCACCGACCTGCGCGCCCTGCTGTACATGGACGAGGTCGCCGGCTACCTGCCGCCGACGGCGATGCCACCGACGAAGAAGCCGATCATGACGCTGATGAAGCAGGCCCGGGCCTTCGGGGTCGGCGTGGTGCTGAGCACGCAGAACCCGGTCGACGTCGACTACAAGGCGCTGTCGAACGCGGGCACGTGGATGATCGGCCGCCTGCAGACGGATCAGGACAAGCAGCGCCTGCTCGACGGGATGAGCGCGGCCAGCGGAGCAGTCGACGTGGACGAGATCGGCAGCACCATCGCCGGGCTCGCCAAGCGCGAGTTCGTGTTGCGCCGCGCCGGCAAGGATCATCCGGAAGCGTTCACCACGCGTTGGGCGATGAGCTACCTCCGCGGCCCCCTGACCCGAGACCAGATCGCCCTCCTGATGGCCGACCAGAAGACCGAGATCGCGGTCGCCGTACCGAAGCCCGAGAACGCGTCGCCAGCGACGTCGGCCGGGGAGGCGAGTCCCGCGGCGAGCAGCGGCAGCGAGGTCGCGGCCGGTCCCTCGAGCATCAGCGGCCCACAACTCGCCCACGACGAGATCACGTTGCTGCCCGAGGTTGCAGCCGGGGTTGCGGTGCGGTGGGCCGACGTCGCATCGCCATGGCTCGCCACCGTCGGGGGCGATCCCCGGGGAGCGCGCTACGAGGCCGCGGTCGTTGCACGCGTCGCCCTTCGTTACGACGACGACAAGGCCGACCTCGTGCACGACGAAGAATACGAGGCCGTGCTGTTCCCCCTCGCCGACCCGGTGGATGCAACGCGTTCGATCGGTGTCGACTACGACGATCGCGATCTGCGACTCGACGCCCCCAATCCGTGCGTGTACCGACTTCCGAACGCGCCGGTCAAGGACAAGACCTTCTGGACACGCGTCGAGCGCGACCTGATCGATGCGTTGGTCAGGTCGCGCACCGTCGATCTGCAATCCAACCGCGATCTCAAGATGTTCGGCAGGCCGGGTGAAAGCGCTGACGACTTCACGACCCGCTGTCTGACCGCCGCGAACGACCTCGCCGACAAGGAGACCGCGGCGCTGCGGAGCAAGTACGCCGACAAGGTCACTCGTCTGCAGACCCAGATCCAAGGAGCGGAAGATCGTGCCGAGGTGCTCGACACCGAACGCAAGGGTCGCCGCAGCGAAGAGATGCTCTCGACTGCCGGGTCCATCCTGGGTGGCCTGCTGGGTGGGCGCCGTAGCCGCGGCGGAATGCTCGGTTCCATCCTCGGCAAGGCCGGCGGTGCTGCCGGTCGACGCACGCGCACGGCTGCGGCAGGCGATCGCCTCGACGCGGCGGAGAACAAGCTCGAAGGCCTGCACCGCCAACTCGAAGATCTCGAGTCCGAGCTGACACAGGAGGTCACCGACATCGACGCCAAGTGGATGGCGACGGCGAAGAACATCAGCACCTTGCAGGTCGGCCTGGAGCGCACCGACGTCAAGGTCACCCAACTCGCCCTGGTCTGGATCCCGGTGCCGTAAACCAAACGGCCGTCCCGGGCGTAGACATCACAATGCAACGCCCACGCTTCGACGACGAGTTCAGCGATCTCGCCGGAATTGCCTACCGGGTCGCCTATCGGATTCTGGGCGATCGCCCGAGTGCCGAGGACATCGCTCAGGAGTCTCTGGCTCGCGCCTACCAACGGTGGACGAGGATCGTCGAGTATCGGCAGGCGTGGGTCGCCCGAGTTGCCGGCAACCTGGCGCTCGATCAGATCCGACGAGGAAAGCGGACAATGATGACCCCGCGACCCGTCGACGCCGAGATCTTGCTGGTCGAGCGCGTCGATCTCCAACGGGCGCTGCTCGACTTGCCGAAGCGGCAGCGCGAGGCAGTCGTCCTGCGCTACATCGCCGATCTCAGCGAAGCGGATGTCGCGGCCTTGCTCGGCTGCTCGCCGGGCACGATCAAGTCCCATCTCAACCGTGGCACGACTCGCTTGCGCCTCGCGCTCCACGACTCGCCAGGAGGGCTGTGATGTTCGAGCAACTCGACGACACCGAAGGCTTCGAACCCAGTGACGTGTTCTTCGTCGAAACGACGCGTCGGTGGGCATCGCTTCGCCGCCGACGTACCACGACGCGTGCCGCCGGAGGAGTGCTCTGCCTGGCGATCGCGACACCCGTGTTCGTGGGTGCTGCCCAACGAGGTGACCGATCCGACGGCCTCGGTCACGTCGATGCGACGCCGGCCGACGGAACCACCGTCGAGACAGAACCCGTCGATTCGACAGCAGCGCCCGGCATTGCACCCGCCGAAACCTTTCCAGCAGCCGATCCCCAGGCGACCAACTTCCTGATCGTCGGCGCCGACGGCAACGCTTGTGTCGACCCCGGATCGCCGTACGCCAAGTCGTTCGCCAGCGACGCATCGAATGGCGAGCGGACCGACACCATCATGGTCGTCCGTCTCGACGCGGCCACCGACCAGGTCTCGGTGCTGTCGTTCCCGCGCGACCTCTGGGTCAAGATCCCCGGCGAGGGCAGCGGCCGCATCAATGCTGCGTACCGCCACGACGACCCGCAGCTGTTGATCGATGCGTTGTGGTCGGAGTTCCAGGTGCCGGTGGACCACTTCATCCGTCTCGACTTCTGCGCGTTCAAGAAGTTCGTCGACGCCGTCGGAGGCGTCGATGTACCGATGTCGTATGCCGTGCGCGACGCGAACACCGGTCTCGACATCGCCCAGTCCGGGTGCCACTTGTTCAGCGGCGACGAGGCACTCGCGTACGTGCGATCCCGACACTTCGAGTACATGGACGAGACCGGATCGTGGCATGAGGACCCGTCGTCGGATCTCGGCCGGATCGCTCGTCAGCAGGATTTCGTGCGACGCGTGTTGGCACGTGCGTCGAGCTCGGGAATCTTGACGCCGAGGGGGGTCAGCGCGCTGTACGAGGCATACCGCGACGACCTCGTGGTCGACACGGGTCTGACGATCGCCAAGCTGCTCGAGTTCGCCGGAGCACTCAGCGCCGTGAGCCCGTCCGACATTCGCGGCTACCAGATCGAGGCGACCGCCAAGAACATCGCCGGCTCGGCGGTGCTGGTCTGGGACAAGAGCTCGTCGTCGATGAACGCAATCCTCGACCTCTTCCGAGGCTTGCCACCGGCCATCTCACCAGCCAGCCCCGCATCCGCCGCCACGGCGCCGGAGTCGAACGCGCCAGCCTCGGCGATCCTGCCCGACACTCAGATCGAGTGCTAACGCTTGCTTGCAGTGTGCAGGCGCCGACGCTATACTGCAGGCGTGTCGGTCGCCATCACAATTCGCAACGTCCCCGACCACGTTCGCAATGAGTTGGCGGCTCGTGCGGCGGCGAAGGGCTGGTCACTGCAGGAGTTCGTTCTGTCGGAGCTCGTTGAACTGACCAAACGACCAGATCGCCTGGCTCTGCTGGCTCGGATCGAGGGCCGACTCGACGGAACGGTCCTCACCGCGGGCCAGCTCACCGACGTTTCCGATCGTGAACGCCGATGATTGCCATCGACGCCAACGCCGTCGTTGCCCTGCTCGTCGACGACGCCGACCTCGGTGTCTCCAGCCGCGGTCTCTACGCCCAGCACGACCTCGCGGCGCCAGAATTGCTCCACTACGAAGTCGTCAGCGTTCTACGAAAGCTGTGTCAACTCAAAGTCGTCAATGAACGGGTCGCCGAACACGCGCTGCGCGATTTGGCGTTGCTTCGGATGAGCTCCGTTCCGTATGCCGACATCGCCACTCGTATGTGGGAGCTACGCCACAACCTCTCCGCGTATGACGCCGCCTACGTTGCCGTCGCCGAGTTGTTCGACGTCAATCTCCTCACGTTCGACCATCGTCTCCGTCACTCGGTGGGTCCGCTTTGCACGTTCATCGACACCTAGGTTCTGCAGCCAGGTGAGATGAATGGGGGGACTTCGGTCGCTCGTATCTGGTGCTCTACAGCCTGGACGAGCTTGTCCCGCTCAATCGTGCGTACGAGCTGGCTGAGAGTTTCCCTGGCCTGGTTCTGATCGGTAGTGACGGCGGCGGCGAGGCAGTCGGACTCGACTTCCGTCAGTCGCCGCCTCAGGTCGTTCTCGTCAACTTCGTTTCCGCGGGATGGCATGAGGCCGTCGCACAAGCAGACACCGACCTCGGAGCGACAAAGTTCAGGCGAAGACGCCCGACCATCGATCTGGGTCGGCTCAGTAGCGAAGACTGGGCCTCGATGTCATCACGCGGTTGACACACGATGTAGTGCCGATTTGGACACCATCCATCTCACCTTGCTTCCGAACTCGGGTCGGCAGCTGGGCTACCCGCGGCCGAAGCGGGACAGGTCGTCGTCGTCGGGCGCCAGCGTCGAAGGGCCGATGTGCGCATCGAGCCAGGCGTTCATCGGGGCGGCCTCGTCCCATGTGTCGCGCACGCGCTTCACGACGGCCTTGGTCTGCATCCATCGAGCCGGATCCCAGTGCCGCGTGCCGACCAGACCCTTCAGCCGCAACAAGTCGATTCGTGGATGATCACGCGGATAGCCACGTGGCGCCGTCTTCAACGAGCCGATCGCACTGAACTGCAATCCATTCTTCCCGAGCGTCTTGGTGATGCCTGCAATCTCGCCTCCCAACGCCTCGCCGTCGAGCGCGGCGCGGAACCGGTCGAGCTGATCGCTGGCCATGTGGTAGTAGCCCGAGCCGGTGACCAAGCCCGTCGCCGAGAACTGCACGTAGTAGCCGGCGCCGGCCTGCGACTCGCCGTATGCACCGATGTGGTCCTTGTACGGAGTCTTGTCCTTCGCGAATCTCACGTCCTTGTTCGGTCGGAACACGTGGTACGGGCCGTAGTCGGCGAGCTCGTCGAGCAGGGCGAGCATCGGGCCGCGGACGGTGCGCTCGAAGACCGGCTTGTTGGCCAGCCAGTAGGTCCGAGAATTGTCGGCGATCAGTCCTTCGTAGAACCGGATCGCCTCGTCGGGGAAGCCTGTGAACGCCATCGCCGTCACTGTAGAGGGCAGCCGACGACGCCGTAATAGTGTCGCTGCGTGACCGTGTTGGCGATCGATCAGGGCACCTCGGCCACCAAGGCGCTGGTCGTCGCCGACGACGGTGAGGTGCTGTCGCTCGCCGAGGCGTCGATCCAGGTTCGAGCGTCTGCCGATGGGGCGGTTGAGCTGGATCCCGAGGAACTGTGGGCCAGCGTCGTCGGGGCCGGCACCGAAGCGCTGGCGGCCGCGGGCAACCCGCGACTGACGAGCATCGGCTTGGCGAACCAAGGCGAGACCGTGCTGGCGTGGGACCGTTCGACGGGCGTGCCGGTCGGGCCGGCGATCGTGTGGCAGGACCGGAGGGCCGAGCTCATCTGCGACCGGCTCCGCGACCACGCCGAATTTCTGGCCCAGCACACCGGGCTCGAGCTGGATCCGTACTTCGTGGCGCCGAAGATCGTGTGGTTGCGCGAGCAGCTCGGCGGGACGCCCACCATCACCACCACCGACGCATGGATGCTGCACCGCCTGTGCGGCGCCTTCGCCACCGACGTGGCAACGGCCGGCCGATCGCTCCTTGTCGACCTCGACACCGGGCACTGGAGCGATCGCGCCTGCGACATCTTCGGCATCGATCCCTCGACGTTGCCGAGGGTGGTCGGCAACGCCGAGGCCTTGGGTGAATGTTCGGTGTTCGGCGGCACCGTGCCCGTCACGGGGACGTGCGTCGACCAACAAGCGGCGCTCTTTGCCGAGCAGTGTCACGCTGCGGGCGAGGCCAAGTGCACGTACGGAACCGGAGCCTTCATGTTGGCGTGCACCGGCGAGCAGCCGACACGATCGACGAACGGTTTGGTGGGTTGCCCGGCGTGGAGGATCGGCGATCGGTTGACCTACTGCCTCGACGGCCAGGTGTACACCGTGGGTGCAGCCGTCACCTGGCTGGTCGACATGGGCATCATCGCCGAGCCCAGCGACCTCGATCGCGTCGGTGGCTCGGTCGACGGGCCGAACGGCGTCGTCTTCATCCCGGCGCTCGCCGGACTGGCCGCCCCGTATTGGAAGCCGCAGGCCAAGGCGGCCTTCACGGGGATGACGCTGTCCACCGAGCGGGGCCACCTCGTGCGCGCCGCCATCGAAGGGATCGTTGCCCAGGTCGCGCTGCTCGCCCAGGCCGCAGGTCGCGACCTCGGCATGCCGTTGACCCGGCTGCGAGTCGACGGTGGCCTCACGCGCAGCCAGGTGCTGCTGCAGACGCAAGCCGACCTGCTGCAAGCACCCGTCGAGGTCTACCCATCACCTCACGCAACTGCCCTCGGCGTTGCCGCCTTCGCCGATCTGGGCGCCAACCCGGGCTCACCGTCGCAGCTCGGCGCGACAGCGTGGCGCCCAGATGCGGTGCTGGAGCCGGCAATCGGCGCGGCCGAGGCAACCGAGCGACTGGCTACCTGGCAGCGGGCAGCCGCAGCGACGATGGACCTATGAGCGCGGGCCAGTCTGCTCCCGACGCCGACGTGTACGACGTCGCCGTCGTCGGTGGCGGCGTTGTCGGGTGCGCAGTCGCACGGTTGCTGTCGCATCACGATCTCCGGGTCGCGATCGTCGAGGCTGGGCCCGACCTCGGCGCCGGCACGAGCAAGGCCAACACCGCGATCTTGCACACCGGATTCGACGCCACGCCCGGGTCGCTCGAGGCGCGCCTGGTTGCACGCGGGTACTCGCTTTTGCGCGAGTACGCCCCGTCGGTGGGTATCTCCGTCGAGGAGGTCGGCGCCGTCCTCGTTGCCTGGGACGACGAACAAGCAGCGTCGCTC
>JAYVOI010000052.1:0-13929 GCA_043758005.1 Ilumatobacteraceae bacterium | reverse complement strand
ACGCCACCGGGACGTTGTCGAGGACCGACCTCGACGAGGCGTTGCGCAACCCATCTCGTCCGCTGCGACCGAACGTCGCCGGGTGGGTGGCCGAACAGACATCACTCGACGGCCTGCACCGGTTGAGCGGCCGGCTCAACACACCCCGCGAGGCGGAGCGGGTCGAGGCGTTCGCTGCCGATATCGAGTTGCTGCAACGGCTGGCCGGGTCCGGCGCCTCGACCGCATCGATCCTGACGCAGTTGCACGACTCGATGGGAATGGCCTCGACTCTGTCGACGCTCGACACGCACCGCCAGGGGATGAATCGGGCCGCACAGAGCGACGATCTCACTGCGGTCGCCCAACTCGCCCAATTGCAGCCCGACCCGGCGAGGTTCGAGTCGTGGTTGCGATCGGAACTTCGCCGCACGTGGCAATCCGACGGAGTCACGCTGGCGACGGTGCATCGCGTCAAGGGCAAGGAATGGCCGATCGTCATCGTGCATCATGCGGCAGCCGACCAGTTCCCACATCGGCTGGCGACCGATGTCGAAGAAGAGCGCCGGGTCTTCCACGTCGCGATCACGCGGGGGCGCGAGCAGGTGCACGTGGTTCCTGGGCCGCGCCCGTCGCCCTTCATCGATCAGTGCAGGCAGCCACCGGACCCTCGTCAGGTTGCCGCAGCCCGTCCGGCGGCGCGACAGCCGCTCCGAGCACCGGTGGCCGTCGCAACGCCGGGTCGCGATCTCACGGCCAACGACACGGCGCTGTTCGAAGCGTTGCGTTCGCTCCGCCTGCACCTCGCCGCCGGCAAGCCCGCGTACACGGTGCTGTCGGACCAGGCACTGCACGAGATCGCCAGGCGACGCCCGGCGACCCTGGCCGCGCTGGGCGACATCAAGGGGATGGGCCCGGTCAAGCTCGAGCGCTACGGCAACGCCCTCCTCGCCGTCGTCGAGTCCGCCCCCACCGAGTAACACCGCGGATGCCCATTGGGCGCGTTTTCGGTACTGCCAGTACTCACACCGCGCCCGGGCCGGGTCATCGTGCGCGATGTGAGCACTCCCAGTACCCGTTTCGCGCCCGACCGGGGTGGCCGCGGGTCAGCCGCCGCGCTGGTAGTTGGGGGCTTCCTTGGTGATGGTGACGTCGTGAGGGTGGCTCTCCTCGCGACCCGCTGTGGTCACCTTCATGAACCTTGCCGAGCGCAGCGCCTCGAGGGTGGCCGCACCGGCGTACCCCATCCCGCTGCGCAGGCCGCCGACGAGTTGATACATCACGTCGCTCAGCGTGCCGGCGTAGGCGACTCGGCCTTCGATGCCTTCTGGCACGAGCTTGCGGGTGGCCGCACCGACCTCGGATTGCGCGGTTGCGTACCGATCTGCGCCGAGGCCCTGCATCGCGCCCATCGAGCCCATGCCGCGATAGCTCTTGTACCGGCGACCCTCGAACAGCTCGAGTTCGCCGGGTGCCTCGTCGGTACCGGCCAGCAGTGAGCCGAGCATGACCGTGTCGGCGCCTGCGGCGAGGGCTTTGACCATGTCGCCCGAATACGTGATGCCGCCGTCGGCGATGATCGGCACTCCACGCTTGCGGGCCTGCTTGCACGTGAAGTAGATCGCCGAGAGTTGCGGCATGCCGGCGCCGCTGACGACTCGAGTGGTGCAGATCGACCCGGCGCCCACGCCGACCTTGATCGCATCGGCGCCGGCCGCAGCCAGAGCATCGACACCTTCCTCGGTAACCACGTTGCCGGCGACGACCGCCAACGACGGCCACGACGATTTGATCCGCTCGATGGCCTTGATCACCCCGGCCGAATGGCCATGGGCGGTGTCGAGGGCGACTGCGTCGACGGCTTGGGCGAACAGGGCCTCGACGCGTTGCTCGAGATCGGCACCAACACCGACGGCAGCGGCGCACCGCAAGCGCCCGGCGGAGTCTCGGGTGGCGTTGGGGAACTCCTGGCGCTTGAGGATGTCTTTCACTGTGATCAGGCCGATCAACCGGTTCTCGGCGTCGACCAGCGGCAGCTTCTCGATGCGGTGCTTCTGCAGGATCGCCTTGGCCTGTTCGAGCGTGGTTCCCTCCGATGCCGTGACCAGCCCGGTCGACGTCATGAACTCGGTGACCGGACGATCGAAGTCGGCGCCCGAGCAGAATCGCGTATCGCGGTTGGTGAGGATCCCGACCAACCGACCGTCCGCATCGGTGATCGGCACGCCACTGAACTTGAAGCGGTTCATCAGGGCTTCGGCGTCGTGCAACGTTGCGGTGGGGGACAGCGTGACGGGGTCGGTGATCATCCCGCTCTGGCTGCGCTTGACCTTCTGCACCTCGGCTGCCTGGTCCTCGATGGAGAGGTTGCGGTGGATCACGCCGATGCCACCCTCGCGTGCTGCCGCGATGGCCATGCGCGCCTCGGTGACCTTGTCCATCGCTGCCGACACGATGGGTACGTTCAACGTGATGTCTGCCGCGAAGATCGCGGTGGTGTCGACCGTGTCCGGCAACACGTCGCTGTAGCCGGGAACGATGACGACATCGTCGAATGTGAGGGCTTCGAAACGATCGAAGAATTCGTGGTTGCTCATGCGTTTGCTCCTGTCGTGCACAAGGTAGCGAGCGTTTCGACGAGTAGGCGGTGCTCCACGCCATGGACTCGTTCGGCAAGGCTGGCGATGGTGTCTGAGGGATGGATGAAGACGGTGGCTGTGGCCAGGACCGGGCCGCTGTCGATGCCCTCGTCGGGCACGAGGTGCACCATGACGCCGGTGTGATCCCGGTGACCCGACTGGGCCTCGTGCCAGGCTCGTTCGATCGCATCGATGCCGGGCAACTCGCCGGGCAGCGCCGGATGCAGGTTGACGACCATGCCGGGGAACCACCCGAGGAAGCTCATCGAGAGCACCCGCATCCAGCCGGCCAGTACGACCCAGTCGGGGTCGAACCCGCTGACGATGTCGGCGAGGCGAGCGTCGTAGTCGGGTCGTGGTTCGCCAGGGTGTGGAGCGACGTGGACGAACGGAACCCCCGCGTCGGCGGCGCGCTGCAACGCGCCGCTGCCGGGCTTGTTGGAGATCACGGCTGCGACCACTGCAGGGAGGCGGCCGTCGCCACAGGCATCGAGGATTGCCTGCAGGTTGGTCCCGTTGCCTGAGGCGAGCACGACGAGACGTGTCATTGCAACCGCACCCGTGTGCCGGAGCTCTCCGCTGGAGTGAGCCGGCCGATGACCCACGTCGGTTCGTCGATCAGCTGCTGCACCGCATCCGCATCTGCCTCGGCACAGACCACGACCATGCCGATGCCCATGTTCAGCGTGCGGTACAGCTCGTAGGTGTCGAGTTGTACCGCCACAGCTCGGACCAGCTGGAACAGCGGTGGGACCGGCCACGAACCGAGGTCGATCGTGGCGTCGCAATCGTCGGGGAGCACCCGCGGCAGGTTCTCGGGAAGACCGCCTCCGGTGATGTGGGCCAGTGCTTTGACCCGGTCGTCGGCCAACGCCAGGGTCAGCACGTCGAGGTAGCTGCGATGTGGGACGAGCAGCGCCTCGCCGAGCGTGCAGTCGAAGCCCGGTGGTGTGGCGTGCATCGGCAGCCATTCGAAGATCTTGCGCAGCATCGAGTAGCCGTTGGTGTGCGGACCGTTGGATGCCACACCGATCAACACATCGCCGGCGCGCGGCTCGCCACGGGGCAGCATGTCGCGTTGCTCGACGACTCCCACCAGCGTGCCGGCAATGTCGAATGCCCCCGGCGCATACACACCGGGCATCTCCGCGGTCTCGCCGCCGAGCAAGGCACAACCTGCGGCTTCGCACGCTTCGGCCATGCCCGTCACGACCTCGGCGACGTGCTCGGCATGGATCTTGCTCGAGGCCACGTAGTCGAGGAAGAACAATGGTCGCGCGCCTTGCACCAGCACGTCGTTGATGCAGTGGTTGACGATGTCGCACCCGACACCGCGATACCGACCGAGCCGGGCGGCGAGCTCGACCTTCGTGCCGACCCCATCGGTTGAAGCGACGAGCACCGGCTCGTCCATGGCCTTGATCGCCTTGCCGCTGAACGCGCCCCCAAAGCTGCCGACGCCGCGTAGCACCGCCGGGCCGTGGGTGCGCTCGACGGCGCGCTTCATGTGGCTGACGGCTCGCGTGCCTTCGTCGATGTCGACGCCGGTCGCCGCGTAGGACGTCAGCATCGCTCCGGTCGCCCGCCAGCCGATGTCGTGGCGGACCTGCATCCCGTCGAAGTGGATGGCGGCCATGCGCTGATATGCGTTCTCCCGCGCGGAGCCCAACGATGCCCCGACGCCGGTGACAGCCAGGACCCGACCACCCGTGACCAAGGAACCATCCGTGCCGGCGAGCGAGACGATGGCATCGGCGTCGTGCCCGAAGTCGAGATCGGGATCGAGGCCACTGATCGCCTGTCCGATGATGGTCGAGGTGGGGTAGCCGGGTGCGGCGGCGACCACGGTACAGGTGGCACCATCGCGGATCGTCAACAACGCCTCCGACAGCGTCCCCTTACAACACGCCAGTGCCAGTTCGGCCAGATCGGAGTCCAGCAGTGGCAGCACGGCCTGCGCCTCGGGATCGCCGAAACGGCAGTTGAACTCGATCAACTGCGGCCCGTCGACGGTCAGCATCAATCCCGCGTACAACACGCCCACGTACGGCGTGCCGGCCGCGGCGAGGTGGTCGATCACCGGCTGGATGAAGGTCGCCGTCAGCGAGTCGGCGTCGAAACCCGTCGGGGCGGGTGCATAGGCACCCATGCCGCCGGTGTTGGGTCCCGTGTCGCCTTCACCGAGCCGCTTGTGATCCTGAGCGATCGGCAGCGGGCGAGCGACCCTGCCGTCGCACAACGCCATCAGGCTGCACTCCGGGCCGGTGAGGCGTTCTTCGACGACGATGGGTCCGAGGGCGCTCAGGGTCGTGATCGCTTCGATGGTCTCGGCGTCGTTGCTCGGCACGACCACGCCCTTGCCCGCGGCGAGACCGTCCTGCTTCACCACGACCGGCGCACCGAGCGAGCGCCACCACGCCACTGCAGCGTCCGTCGACGTGGTCGCCAGATGGCGGGGTGACGGCAGGCCGAGCGTGGTCGCCACCTGGCGGGCGTACCCCTTCGATGACTCGAGCCGAGCGAGGTCGGCTGTCGGCCCGAAACACGGGATCCGCCGTCGCCGGCATTCGTCGGCCACGCCTGCTGCGAGGGCGGTTTCGGGACCGACGATGACCAGATCGGCGGTGGCGTCGGGCGGGAGTTGCGGGGTGATCGTCACCTCGTGCCCGTGACGACGGCAGGCCCAAGCCAGTGCCGACTCACGACCACCCGAGCCGATCACCAGCACCCTCATGCCAGGACACCCTCGAACGCCAGCTTGGCCTGCGCCTCGGCAACTTCCATCGGGTAGCGGCCGGTGAAGCAGGCGTTGCAGTACCCCTCGGCGTCACCCTTGACGTCGTCACCCGGGTCGACCGTGATCGCCCGCATCATGCCGTCGAGCGACAGGAACGCCAGCGAGTCGGCGTCGATGTGCACGCGCATCTCCTCGACGCTGAGGCGTGCCGCCATCAGGTCGCCATCGTGACCCATGTCGACCCCGAAGTGGCAAGCGTGGGTGATGGGCGGACAGGTGATGCGCACGTGCACCTCGGTCGCGCCGGCCTCGCGCAGCAACTTCACCAGAGGGCCCGCCGTCGTGCCACGGACCAGCGAATCGTCGATCATCACCACTCGTTTGCCGGCGAGGTTCTCGGCGAGGGCGTTGAACTTCAGCGCCACCCCACGCTCGCGCAGATCCTGTGTCGGCTCGATGAACGTGCGACCGATGTAGCGGTTCTTGATCAGTCCGTCGTTGTGCGGAATGCCGCTGGCCCTGCTGAAACCGATCGCCGCGGGGATCGACGAGTCGGGAACGGGGATCACGACGTCGGCCTCAGCCGGCGCCTCCGCAGCGAGTTCCTCGCCGAGGCGCTGGCGTACGTGGTGCATGTTGCGGTCGGCCCACACGCTGTCGGGGCGGCTGAAGTAGACGAACTCGAACGTGCAGCGCGCCGAGCGCGCCGCCGGGGTCAACGCCTGGCGACGGGTGATCTCGGCGCCGTGCAGGCTGACGATCTCGCCGGGGGCGACTTCACTGATGTCGAGGCAACCCAGTGTGCTGAGAGCGCAGGTCTCGGAGGCAACGGCATAGCCGCCGTGCGGCAGTCGCCCGACGCTCATCGGCCGGAATCCCCACGGGTCGCGAACGGCGATGACTCGATCGGCAGCGAGGATGACCAGCGAGTACGCGCCCTTCCAGGCGGGCAGCGTTCGCTCGACTCGGTCTTCCCACGTCTTGCCGCCGGCGGCGGCGAGCATCAGCGTCATCACCTCGGTGTCGCTGGTGGCGGTGAGGCCGAAGCCTCGTGTCAACAGTTCGTCGCGCAGCGCCGGGGCGTTGACGAGGTTGCCGTTGTGGGCAAGGGCCAGCGGGCCGTGCATGGTCTCGACGAGGAACGGCTGGTGGTTGCGCTGGGCGTTGGCGCCGGTGGTGCTGTAGCGCGTGTGGCCGATGCCGTGGTAGCCGGCGAGGGTGTTCATGGTCGCCGGTGTGAAGACGTTGGCGACCAGCCCGGTGTCTTTGTGCAACCGCACGCGGCTGCCGTCACTGACCGCGATCCCGGCGGCCTCCTGGCCGCGGTGTTGCAAGGCGAACAGCCCGAAGAACACGGTCTGGGCCACCCCTTCGCCGTGTGGTGTCGACACGCCGAACACGCCGCACTCCTCTCGGGGTGAGTCGGAGCCGCAGCGCCCGGTGAAGTTCACTGGTGACTGGTCAGGCAGCATGCCCGAGGACCTCCCTGATCCGGTCTTCGACCGGGTAACTGCCGGGCTGGAACGTCAGTCCGGTCAAGCGTTCGTATGCATCGATGTAGCGGCGTGATGTGGCTTCCCACACCTCGGGCGCGAGATCCGGCGGCGCCCCTTTGCCGTCGTACCCGGCACCGATCAACGCTCGCCGCACGACCTCTTTGTCGAGGCTCTCGGGCTCGTCGTCGGCGCTGAGGTGCTCCTCGTACGTGGCGGCCACCCAATACCGCGACGAGTCGGGGGTGTGCATCTCGTCGATCAACAACAGCTCACCGGCGGGGGTGGTACCGAACTCGTACTTGGTGTCGGCCAGGATCAACCCGGACCGCCGGGCGATCTCCTGCCCGCGGGCAAACAGCTCGAGCGCAGCGGATTCGACTGTCTGCCACAAGTCGGTGGCGACCAGGCCCTTGCGGGTGACGTCGCTGGGGCTCAGCGGTTCGTCGTGGTCCCCATGCTCGGCCTTGGTGGTCGGGGTGACGATCGCCAATGGCAGTTCGGTGTTCTTCCGAAGCCCGTCGGAGAAGTGGTATCCGTAGATCGTGCGCGCTCCATCAGCGTATTGCCGCCACAGCGATGTGCTCGTGACACCGGTGATGTATCCGCGCACGACCACCTCGACCGGCAACGGTTGTGCGGCTCGGGCGACGAGCACGTTCGGGTCGGGGAGATCGACGACGTGGTTGGCGACGACATCGGCGGTGCGCTCGAACCACCACGCGCTCAGCTGGTTGAGGACCTGGCCCTTGTATGGGACGCCCGCGATCACTCGGTCGAACGCCGACAGTCGATCGGTGGTGACGAAGAGCCGCCGGCCCTCGCCGTAGGCGTACGACACCCGCACCTTGCCATCCCGGCGGTCGTCGAGTGGCAGATCGATGTCGAGGAAGGGTTCGTGCATGCTCAGTGCTCCTTGGCGTAGCGCACGCCCTGCTCGAACAGCGCCAAGCCCAGCGCGCCGTGGGTTCCATGCGTGAAGCCAGGGAACTGGCGGGCTACGACGTGGTTCTCCGGGTGTGGCATGAGGCCCAGCACGACACCACTGGCGTCGCAGACGCCGGCGATGTCGTCGATCGAGCCGTTCGGGTTGCCCGCGCGGTAGCGCAGCGCGACCTGGCCGGCCGCAACGAGGGCCGCCGGGTCCGGGTGCGTGTAGCGGCCCTCGCCATGCGCGATGGGGCAGTCGATCGTGGTGATCTCGCTGGTCCAGATGCATCGGCTGGCCGCTGCTTGCAACGTGACCCACTCGCATTGGAAGTGGCCGCTGGCGTTGTGGCCGAGGGCTCCCGGCAACAGACCGGTGCGCGTCAGCACCTGAAACCCGTTGCAGATGCCGATCACCGGCTTGCCGGCCGCGACGAACGTGCGCAACACATCACCAACACGGTGTTCGAGTTGCAGCGCGAACATTCGCCCGGCGCCCAGCGCGTCGGCGTAGCTGAAGCCGCCGGCGATCACCACCATCTGACCGTCGCCGAGCAGCGCCGGTCGCTCGATCAGTTCCGACAGCAGCGTGATGCGGGCCTCCGCTCCGGCGAGGTCGAGGGCGAAGGCCACGTCGTGATCGCGGTTGGTGCCGGCCGCAGCCAGCACCAGGGCGGTCGGGCGGCTCATGGCTTGGCCCCGAACGCAGTGACGAGTGCCTCGAGCGGGATCGGCGCGCAGCCGGGCAGCACGAACGCCGGTGAGTCCACCACGGTGCCGAGGACGGCGACCGGTTCGCCCAGCACGTCGGCCAACCAGTCGACGTCGGTCCCGGCGATCTCGCACACGAACCGGCTCGACGACTCACTGAACAGCGCCGACACATCGTCCGGCCCGGGCAGTGTGTCGATCGACAGGCCGAGCCGGCCGGCGATCGACATCTCCGCGAGCGCGACGGCCAGACCGCCCTCACTGAGGTCGTGACATGCGGCGATCCGACCCGAGCGCAAGGCCTGGTGAAGGCGGCGATAGCGGACGGGTGCGGCGGCATCAGGCCCGGGCACGACGGCCAATCCCGGCTTGTCGTGGACTTTGGCGAAGTGACTGCCGCCGAACTCGCACGAAGTCGCACCGATCTGCACCACCACGTTGCCCGCCCGCTTCAGGTCGGGCGTCACGACGGCATTCGCATCCGGCACGTGGGCGACCGCGGTGATCACCAGCGTTGGTGGGACCGAATGGCGTGCCCCGTCGGCTCCGAGATATTCGTTGTTCAACGAATCCTTGCCGCTGACGAACGGTGCGCCGTGGGCGAGGGAGGCAGCGCAGCAGCCATCGACGGCGGCGACCAGTTCGCCGAGCGTCGTGGGTCGCCGGGGGTCACCCCACGAGAAGTTGTCCAGCAACGCGATCCGGTCGGGGTCTGCGCCGACTGCCACGACGTTGCGGATGGCCTCGTCGACGACCGCGAGAGCCATGCGCTCCGGGTCGATCTCGCCGAACCACGGGTTGACGCCGATCCCAATTGCGAGGCCATGCGTGTCGGCCGGGTCGGCGATCACCACCCCATCGGCGTGACCATCGCGGTTCCGCCCGATCAGTGGCCGCACGACGGTGCTGCCGAGGATCTCGTGGTCGTACCGGCGGATCACGGCTTCCTTGGACGCAATGTTCGGATGCCGCAGCAAGGACAACAGGGTCGCAGCGACGTCAGGGCAGTGCGGAGGCTCGGCGCGGTCACGATCGGGGGTGGGCAGCACCGCCTGCATGCTGCGTTGGGGGCGACCGTCGTGCAGGAAGTGGGTGTCGAGCCGCAACACCGTCGTGTCGCCGTGACGCACATGCAACACGCCGTCGCCGGTGAAGGCGCCAAGCGCTGTCGCTTCGATGCCGTGGCGGTCGCAAAGTTGTTGCAATTGCAACCAAGCGGTCTGGGCGACTGCGACGACCATGCGCTCCTGGGCCTCACTGAGCCATACCTCCCAGGGTCGCAGACCCGGGTACTTCAACGGTGCGCCGGCCAGGTCGACGTCGGCGCCGATCCCTTCCGCCATCTCACCGATTGCCGACGACAACCCGCCGGCGCCGCAATCGGTGATCGCCGTGAACAGGCCCGTGGCTTCACGGAGCACGTCGATCAGCAGTTTCTCGACGATCGGGTCACCGATCTGCACGCTGGCGCCGGCGACATCGCCGGTGGTCGCGTCCATCGTTGCGCTCGAGAACGTTGCGCCGCGCAGGCCATCGCGGCCAGTGCGACCGCCCAGCACGACGACGAGGTCGCCGGTGTGCGGCCCGGTCAGTGGGGGAGCGTCGTCGGCGACACCGATGCAGCCGCAGTAGACGAGCGGGTTGGCGATGTAGCCGGGGTCGTAGAGAACGGCACCGGCGACCGTCGGCAGGCCGATCTTGTTGCCGTAGTCGGCGACGCCGGCGATCACGCCTGCTTCGATCAGGCGCGGGTGCAGGACTCCATCGGGCAGGTGGTCGGCGGCGAGGTCTGTGGGGCCGAAGCACAAGATGTCGGTGACCGCGATCGGGCGATGGGCAGCACCCATCACGTCGCGAATCACACCTCCGACCCCGGTGTTCGAGCCACCGAAGGGCTCGATCGCTGACGGGTGGTTGTGCGTCTCGGCCTTCACGGCGATGGTCGTTCCCGCGGTGAACGAGACGATGCCGGCGTTGCCAACGAACGCGCTGCGCAAGAACGGGGCGTCGATCGCGTCGGTGGCATCGCGCAACTGCTGCAGCAGCGGCGCGATCGCCTGCCCATCGGCGCCGGTGATACGGGCCCGGAAGGTCTTGTGCGCGCAGTGCTCGCTCCACGTCTGGGCAAGCGTCTCCAGCTCGACATCGGTGGGTGCCCGACCGGCGGCTCGGAAGTGCGCGGCAATTGCGTGCAGTTCGGCGAGATCGAGCGAGAGACCGCGGTCGCGGTTGACGACCAGGAGGGCGTCGTCGTCGAGACCGTCGAGGTAGACCAGTTCCACACCGACATCGGCGACCGCCTCGGCGTCGACGAATGTTGGCTCGATCGGACCGATGGACCAGCGTTCGATCACTTCGTTGGCGAGCAACCGCTTGGCCAGTGCCGACATCGTGACCTCGTCGACGTCGCCGTCGATCTCGTAGCGCGTGCCCGTGGCGACAGCGGCCACCGGGGTGCCGATCGTTTCGGCTGCCAGCGCCACCGCCTGCGCGGCGGCATCGGTCACACCCGGCAGCAGTGCCGTTTCGATCGCCACGGAGTGCGGGACCGCCCAGTCGCCGGTCTGCAGCAGGCGATCGACGAGCAGCGACTCGAGCTGCGTCCGGTCGCTGTCGCCGGCGACAAAGACCAGGTCAGCAACGTCGATCGAGGTGATGTTGGTCAATCCGAGGGCATGGGCGTCGGCCAACAACGTCGCCGAGCGGGGGTCCGCGGCGGTTGATCGAATGGTCAGCCGGTCAACTCCGCGCACGACTACGAAGTTAGGGGTCACCAACCGGACAGCTCGTCGAACGCGAACGAAAAGTAAGCTCGACCCTCTGTGACCCGACTCGTGCTCGTTCGCCATGGAGAATCCAAGACCACCGTTGCCCGGGTGATCGGCGGTCCCCGCACCTGCACGGGGCTGTCCGACCTGGGTCGACAGCAGGCCGAACGGCTTCGCGATCGGTGGGCAGTCAGCGGCGAGATCGCGGCCGACCTGCTGATCGCCAGCCAATACGCCCGTGCCAGGGAGACGGCCGAGATCCTGGCACCGGCGCTCGGAAACCTCCCGATCATCGAAGACGCCGGGTTCGGCGAGCACGACCCGGGCCCCGATTGTGATGGCATGGCATTCGACGACTACGTCGAGCGGTTCGGCGCCGGATGGTGGGAGGGCGACCCATTCGGGACCAGCTTTCCGGGGGGCGAGACCATCGCTGCGTTCCAGTTTCGCGTCGGTCAGGCGATTCGCCGCACGACCGACGCCTATGCCGATCAGACCGTGGTCGTGGCCTGCCATGGCGGCGTCGTCGATGCGGCGTTGCGGTTGGCGTTGAAATCGCCGGGTACGGGCGCCTTCGAGATCCGCACCGTCAACACCTCGATCACCGAGATCCACCTGGTCAAGGACAACCTGTGGCGGCTGATCCGCTACAACGACACGGGCCACCTGGTGGGCCTGCCGACCCAAACGACCTCGGTGCCGCCCACCGAGGACTAGCCATGTGGCTCGGCGGGTCAGCAGAAGTGCAGCGTCGAGCCGATTCCGATGATGGGACCGCCGATTTCCAGCATCGAAATCGCAGCTCCGGCCGGCGTGGTGTCTGCGGCGGTGGCCAGGTGTACCCCGGTGGTGTCTTCGGGAGTCGACGGGAAGAACTGGAACCGCTGCTTGTAGGCCGCGGCGACATCGTCGAACGTGGAGCCCACCCCGATGTCCTCAGTGGTGCGCAAGCCGGTCGGCGCCAGCGAGGCGGGGAGGTTGGGCTCGCGGCGGTCGCCGTAGCCCGAGACGCTCGGGTCGCCGACCGACCAACTCCAGATCGACGCGACGCCGGCCTTTCGCCAGAACGCGATCGAGAGATCGCCCCAACGGAGGATGCGCGATTCTTGATTTGCCAGGCAGTCGCCGATGCCGCCGTCGGATGTGGGAGGCAGCGTGTACCAGCCCGTGTCGTTGGTGACGTCGCCGAGGTGAGCCGACACGGTCGCGAGCACATCGGTGGCCGACGCTGGGCCGACGCCGATGCCGTACACGGTTTGGGCATTCAAGTCGAGGGCGACCTTGTCGCGCGGCAGCGTCGTCGTGGGCACTGCGCTGCCGGAGCCAGGGGTACCGCCCGATCCCCCCGCCGCGCCGCCGGGCAGCGTCGTGCCGGTGGACCCGCCTGACCCACCCGACCCGCCGGATCCCGCCGCGCCACCCGAACCGCTCGAACTGCCCGAACCAGTCGAACCGCCGGCGCTACCAGAGCCCGAGGAGCCGCCCGATCCCCCGACAGTCGTCGAGCCAGGCACCGAAGCGGCGGTCGAACTGGTCACTGCGGTGTCGGTCGTCTGGTTGCTTCCGTTCCCGCTGCCGATGGTGGTCTGCGTCGCGTCTCCGGTCGGCGTCGACCCGGTCACGCCGGTCGTCTCGGTGGCCGAGCCCCTCGACGCGTTCGGACCATCGTCGGGGTCGGGGGCACACGCAACCAGGAGCACCAGTGGAATCACCGTGAGGAGGACGCGCCTGCGATTCATCCTGTCAAAGATACGGAGTCAACTGGCTTTACGCGGCGCGGGCTTTGCCGCGCGGCCTGTGGCCTTGTGGGCCGGCTTGGCCGAAGCCTTCGCCGCCGCGGACAGCATCTCCTTCATCGAGTCCTGCAGCAGATCGGTCAGGCGCCACACATCGGGTACCAGTTCGCGACATGCGATGAAACCGAAGTCGAGGTTGCCGTTGTAGCTCTGCACCGTCATGTTCAGGCCCTGCCCGTCTGTCAGCGCCGATACGGGGTAGAAGTGCTTCAGCTGGGCGCCGGCCATGTAGAGCGGTTCGCTCGGCCCGGGGACGTTGGAGATGACGAGGTTGAACGGCGGGTTCATGCGGTCGGCGATGCGCAACCGGCTGGCCATCCGCATTGCTCGCGCCGCGATCGCCGGCGGCGCGAACTGGGTGTAGTCCATCAACGTCTCGGCGGGGATTGCCGCCAGGTTGCCCTTGGCGATCGTCATGCTCTGCTGCACCCGCTTCAACCGCTTCACGGGATCGCGTTCGTTGGTCGCCAGTTCGGCCAGCAACGCCGACACCCGGTTCTGGTACGTGTCGGTCTCGTTGCCGCTGCGGACGCTGACCGGCACCATCGCGATCAAGCTCTCCTTGGGGAGGCAGTCGTGATGGTTCAGGTAGCCGCGCAACGCGCCAGAGCACACGGTCATCACGACATCGTTGAAGGTGCACCCGAACGCACGGCGGATCGTCTTGGCATCCTCCAGCGGGATCGTGGTGTATGCGAAACGTCGATGCGAGGTTATTGCCATGTTCCACGGGGTGCGCGGTGCGTGCGTCGGTGGGAGCGCCGGTGGCTTGTCGGTGTCGTCGCCGTATTGGGAACGCAGCCGTTGACGCAGCATCGTGCCGACCGGGCCAGGCATCGGTTGGGCGACGAGATCGGCGATCGAACGGAGCCCGCCGGA
>JAYVOI010000051.1:0-31015 GCA_043758005.1 Ilumatobacteraceae bacterium | reverse complement strand
GGTGTTCGACCTCCGCGACGCCTGAGGCTGTCTCATCCGGCGAGCACCTTGCCCATCACACACCCCGTTTCCGGGCGCGTTGCGGATCTGGGCGCCACAAATCTCGATGAGCTGCGGCGCCCGTGGACGAGCTTGGCGCCCAGATCGCCGGTTCGAAGCGTGCTCCTCGGGGAGCCAGCCGCGCACTCGTTGGGCGCGATTGCGGTACTTCCAGTACCGGAATCGAACCCGGTAAGCCTGCTTGGGCGAGGTGTGAGTAGCGGGAGTACCGAAATCGCGCCCAACCGATATCCGGACGGATGCAGCTCCCGCTCTCACTCTCCCATCCGGCGCACCTGGACGCGTCTCGCGGCGGCATTCGGCGACGCGTGGCATTTCATGTCGACCCTTTCGGGGATGACTCGAGCGTCAGCCAACTCGCATCGTCAGATCCGCCTCGAACAGCTCCATCTCATCAACTCCCGCGGTGGGTGTGTCTCGCTGCGGGAGGCACCATCGGAAGGCATCGTGGTGGGCGTGACGGGGCTCGAACCCGGGACCTCTACCGTGTCATGGTAGCACTCTAACCAACTGAGCTACACGCCCGTGTAGGCCTCTGAGACTATCAGTCAGCGCAACCGCAGCGACACTTCATTGGCGAGCAGGCGACCGTGTCGGGTCAGGCGAACACGCTCGCCGTCGTTCACGATCAGGCCTTCGAGACCATCGAGATCGAGCGCGGAGACCGGCACGCCGTCCTTCATCCGCAGTGCCAGTTGCAGGCCCTCGATGCGCCGGGTCTCGTCGTCGAGGTGCTCCCCCGCGGCCTCCGTCGATTCTCCACCGCGCACGGCGGCGACATACCGCTCGGGCGTGCGCACGTTCCACCAGCGATGACCATATCGATGCGAGTGGGCGGCCGAGCCGAAGCCGAGGTAGTTGCCCTGCTGCCAGTACAACACGTTGTGGCGACACTCGTGGCCGGGCTCGGCCCAGTTGCTGACCTCGTAGTTCTGCAACCCGGCCGCCGTCAGCAGGTCGTCGGCCAACTCGTACTTGTCGGCCAGGTCGTCGTCGTCGGGATGCCGCGACGGGTCCTCCGCCAACGGGGTGCCGGCCTCGATGGTCAGCGCGTACGCAGAAACGTGAGGCGGCTCGAGGGCCAGCACACCCTGCAAGGTGGTTCGCCAGTCGTCGAGGCTCTCCCCCGCGCCGCCGTAGATGATGTCGAGGTTGAACGTGGGCAGGCCAGCCGCTCGCACGGCAGCGACGGCGCGTTCGACGTTGGCCGGAACATGGGTGCGACCGAGCGAGGCGAGCACCGACGGCACCATGGACTGCACGCCGAGACTGACCCGGTTCACGCCTGCTGCGGCGTACACCTGCATCATCGCGACCGTCACGTCGTCGGGATTGCACTCGATCGTGACCTCGGCACGTGGCGCCAGTGGAACGACGGCCAGCACCGAAGCGAGGTCCTCAGCAGGCACCCGCGTCGGCGTGCCGCCGCCGACGAACACACTGGTGACCGGGTCAAGCGCCGCACGCGAGATGTCGCCGCGCAAGGCGTCGAGGTAGTCGTCGATCACATGGTCGCGATCCGTCCAGGTCGCAAACGCGCAGTAGTCACAACGGTGCCTGCAGAACGGAATGTGGATGTAGACGCCGAACGGGTCGACGACTCGTTCGACGGACTGAGGAGTCATTACATCGGACGGTACAGCAGGTCGAGCGCATCGAGGCGCTGACCCACCTGGTCGACCGGCACGTCGAGCATCGCCGAGATCGCCCGAGTGTCGTCGCCACGAACCGTGATGACCTTGCCGTTGAAGTCCTGGCGTTGCACCTGGATCATCTTCAAGAAGCGCACCAGCATCTCGAACGGTTGCCCGCGCAACTGGCTCAGCTTCAACAGGTCGACGGCCAGTTTCTGGCCGGCAGTGTCACCTTCGACCGGAGCCGTGATGTCTTCGCGTGGCAAGAGTTGGTCGACCGGCACGTTGTAGAACTTCGCCAAGCGCTCGAGTCGGGGCACCGAGATGGCCCGCTCGCCGCGCTCGTACGCACCCAACACCGATGCCTTGAACTCCTCAGTCGAGGTCGCTTCGACCTCCTGGAGGGACAGGCGCTTCTGCCTGCGGATGACCCGCAGCCGCTCGCCAACCTTCCTGCTGTAAGGAGATGCCGAAACATCATCTTCATCGAACTCGCGCATTCGCCCCGCTCTCTTCCGCTTGTTTCCCGCCTAGCAGCAACTACATCGGCAACTCTGCCAGATTTGTTGAGAAAATACAACTCTCCGTGGCAAATTAGGTACGTTCGTGACGCTGAGTCAACAAGAAAGCCGCAGTGAGCGCCGCCGTTTCCACTCTCAGCACGTTCCCGGAAAGTGTCACCCGGCGGGCGGCTGCAGCGAGTTCACCCTCAGTGAACCCACCCTCCGGACCGACGAGCACGGTGTCGACGTCGGCGGTCATCGCCTCGCCGTCGGGATCGGCGATCGCACAACTGATCGACTTGATCGCTTCATCGAATGACAGCACGTCGCGAACCTGCGGCAACCACAACCGCCGCGATTGCATGGCCGCCTCACGAGCGACCCGACGGAGCCGTTCCAACTGCCGTGGTCGACGCGACTCATCCCACTGCACCACACTGCGCGCGCAGTGGATGAAGCCGATCGAGGTCACGCCGACTTCGGTCAGCTTCTGCACAATCCATTCCGGCCGGTCGCCCTTCGGAATCGCACTGAAAACGCTCGTGCTCGGCGGCGCCGGTTCGAACATCGCCGACGAGACGACGCTGAGTCCGTCGGCCAACAGATTGGCCACCAACCATCCTCCGGCGCCGTCGCCGACCGAGATCGAATCGGTGTGGCGAATCCGCAGCACGCGGCGCAGGTGATGCTCGTCGTCGTCACGAAGCACGGGCGCATCGAGCGACTCGACGAAAACGTGCGCGGCCGAACCGCGCAACATTGGGTTCACGAGAACGCGGATTTGATGCGGGAGAACAGGCCGTGCTCGGTGTTCCCCACTGACTCGCCGCGTGACTCGGCGAACTTCGTCAACAACTCGGTTTCGAACTCCGACAACTTCGTCGGCACCTTCACGTTGACACGCACCCGCAGATCGCCGCGACCGCGACCGTGCAGACGGTGCACGCCGCGCTGACGGAACACGAACTCCTTGCCCGGTTGCGTGCCGACCGGCACCGAGATCTCTTCCTCGCCGTCGAGCGTCGGCAGCAGGATCTTGGTGCCAAGCGCAGCTTGGGCGATCGAGATCGGCAGTTCGGCGACGAGATCGTCACCCTCACGGGTGAACGTCTCGTGCGGCGCGACGCGGATGTGAACGTACAGGTCGCCCGAACCGCCGCCGCGAGGGCCAGCAGCACCGCGACCGGTGAGCCGCAACGTCGAGCCGGTGTCGACGCCCGCCGGCACGTCGACTTGAAACGTCTTCTCGCTGATCACCCGCCCTTCGCCGCTGCAGGTCGGACACGGTGTGACGACGACCTGCCCGAGCCCGCCACACTTCGGGCAGGCGCTGGAGGTCACCATTTGGCCGAGCATGCTCTGGCGTACCCGCTGCACCTGGCCGCGACCGTTGCACTCCGAGCACGTGACCGGCTGCGTCCCGGCTCCCGCGCCCGACCCGCCGCAGTCGTCGCAGCGCAAGGCTGTACGTACGCCGACGGAGACCGTCGCACCGAAGACTGCCTGGGCGAACTCGATGTCGGCCACCACCTCGAGGTCCTGACCACGCGGTGGCCCGGCGGCCCCACCACGGCCGCCACCGAAGGGGTTGCCCCCGCTGCCACCGAAGAACGCCTCGAACAGGTCACCGAAGCCGCCTCCGCCGAACATGTCACCGACGTTGGGCCCGCCGCCCGCCGAACCAACGCCGGCTTCGCCGAACCGGTCGTAGCGCGCCCGGGTATCGGCCTCGCTGAGCACTTCGTACGCCTGGGCAACCTGCTTGAACCGCTCCTCGGCCGCAGGGTCGCCAGGGTTGGCGTCGGGGTGCAGCTCGCGGGCTCTCTGGCGATAGGCCTTCTTGATCTCGTCGGCGCTGGCGGAGCGCGACACGCCCAGCAGCTCGTAGTAGTCAGCCACTATGCGGCACCCTCTCCCAGTCGCTTGGCGAGACGGTCACTGACCACCTCGACCGTGGCCAAGGCCTGCGGATAATCCATTCGTGTCGGCCCGAGGATCCCGATCGTGCCGACCTGATCGCCGTCGACCATCACGGGTGCGACGACCACCGAGCACACCGCCAACGGCTCGACACCATGCTCGGCGCCGATCGCCACGGTCAGCCCACGATCGAGGATGTCGCGCACCAGCGACACCACCACGTACTGCTGCTCGAGTGTGCGCAACACGCTGCGCACCGTGTCGACAGCATCGAAGGCCTGCGCCATCGACGAGGCACCACCGACGAACACCGACTCGTCGTTGCCACCTTGGCGCAACGCGGCGAGTGCGGTGACACACATCGCGTCGACCGCAGCGTCGCCCGACGACCGGGTCTCATCGGCTTTGTCGATCGAATGACCGACCATTCCCGCCTGCAGGTGCGCCGAGGCCGCCGAGATGCGGAGATCCGACGTGTCGGCATCGAGTTCGATCGTCTGGCTGTCGATCGTGCCGTTGCTGAAGACGGCAACGACGAGGGCATGGCGGGCAGACAGCCCGACGATCTGCACGGACCGCACGGTCGCCAGCTCGGCGCGCGGTCCCACCACGACCGCAGCATGATGCGTGACTTGGGCGAGCAGGTTCGTGGTTTGGTGCAGCAACTCTTCCAGGCGGCCGTGGGCGGTGTCGAAGAAGGTGCCGACGCGCTGGGTGGCAGCAGAATCGAGACGGCCAGGGGTGGTGATGTGGTCGACGAAGAACCGATAGCCCTTGTCGGTCGGAACCCGGCCCGCCGACGTGTGCGGCTGCGCCAGGTAGCCCTCCTGCTCGAGCACCGCCATCTCGTTGCGAACCGTTGCGGAACTGACCCGTACTCCGGGCAGATCGGCGATGTGCGTCGACCCCACGGGCTGCGCCGTGGTGATGTACTCCTGAACGACGGCTCGGAGGATGGAGGTCTTTCTTTCGTCGAGCATCTGGCACTCCAGGTTAGCGAGTGCTACCCGCGACGAGTCCGTATCGGCGCAACGCTTCGGCACGCTCGGCGGCGTGATCGACGATCGGCGCCGGATACTCCGATGTGCCGATCTCGGCCACCCAGCGCCTGGTGTAGGCCCCGTCGCGATCGAACCGCTCGGCCTGCGCGGTGGGGTTGAACACTCGGAAGTACGGCGCAGCGTCGGTCCCCGTGCCGGCCGCCCATTGCCACCCATGGCTGTTCGACGCCAGGTCGCCGTCGATCAGGTGGCGCATGAAATGATGTGCACCCCATTGCCAGGGCAGGTGCAGGTCCTTTACCAGGAAGCTGGCAACGATCATTCTGACCCGATTGTGCATCCATCCCGTCGCCAGCAGTTGGCGCATGCCGGCGTCGACGAGGGGGAACCCGGTGCGACCCTGCGACCAAGCGGCGAACCGTTGCCGGGCCGCCGAATCGCAGTCGACCGGCATGGCATCCATCCGCACGTCGAGGTTGGACCAGCCGGTCTCCGGGCGACGATGCAGCACATCGGCGTAGAAGTCGCGCCACGCCAGTTCCGACGTGAACGTGTCCTGCGCTGACCCCGGAGCGAGATCGGCGAGCAGTTGCCGTGGATGCACCACTCCCCACCGGATGTCCGCAGACATCTCACTGGTCCCCGCGACCGCCGGAAGGTCGCGCACCTCGCCGTACTGGTCGAGCGGACCGTCTGCGAACAACGACCATCGGGCCGCGGCCGCAGCTTCACCGATGTCGGGCAGGTCGCAGCCAGGGTCGACCGTTGGTGGCGGGCCATCGCAGGCGACCGTCGGCGCGCCACGCCACTCCACCTCCGGCCGATCGAGCGGAGCCGCGATGACGTGCGTTCGCCATCGCCTCAGGAACGGCGTGAACATCGCATACGGCGTGCCGTCGTCCTTCACGATCGTTCCGGGGGCGACGACGTAGGGCGATCCCCGTCCGACCAGGGAGCGGTCGTCGGCGCGTAAGCGTTCGGCCACGACGGCGTCGCGGCGCCGCCCGTACGGCCCGTGGTCGCGGGTCACGAACACGGTTGCCGCCTCCATCTCGGCGGCGAACCTCGGCACGACGTCGGCCGGGTCACCAAAGCGGTACACCAGCGCGCCGGCCATCGACTCGTCGAGACGGCGTAGGGCCTCGTTCATGTAGGCGCGCCGGGGTGCTCCGGCCGCAGCGAACGCGGGATCGACGACGAACAACGGCACGACGGGGAGCCCGGTCGATGCCGCAGCGGCCAGTGCAGGGTGATCGGCTAGGCGCAGATCCCGTCGAAACCACATCACCACACTGCGCACACGAGGGAGTCTCGCCTACGGTGTGGTCTCGTGTCCGATCCTGTGGTTGCCGGTCCCTCGCTGATCCTGCTCGTGCGGCACGGGTCGACCGAATGGTCCGAGAACGGTCGGCACACCGGTCGCACCGACATTCCGTTGCTGGAGAAGGGCCGGCACCAGGCCGACCGCCTGCCGCCGCTGCTCGCGACCCTGGCAGAGGGCGCGATGCCCTTGGTGTTCACCAGTCCGCTCGAGCGGGCGATGGAGACGGCGCGCCGAGCGGTACCAGGGGTCGAGGCAACGGTGGTCGCGGCGCTCGCCGAGTACGACTACGGCGACTACGAGGGGTTGACGTCGGAGCAGATCGACGAGAGACAGCCGGGGTGGAACCTGTTCACCGATGGCTGCCCAGGCGGCGAGAGCCTGAACCAGGTCGTTGCCCGCTGCGACGGGTTCATCGCCAAGCTCGAGCGCACGGCGCGTGGCGGGGCCGCGATCGTGTTCACCCATGGCCACCTCAGTCGCATCCTGACGACCCGGTTAGTCGGACTGCAGGCCCAAGCCGGTGCCGTCTTGCAGAACGATGCCGCCTCCGTAGGGATCATCTCCGACAAGCGTGGTCGCTATGTGATCACCGGATGGAACATCCGCGCCGACTGATCGACGGCGAGCCGCGGCTCCGAATCCCACCACCACCAACGCGATCACGCTGCCATAAGCCAAGCTCCACTCGGCGCTGACATGGTCGGCGACCCATCCGGTGATCGGCGCGCCGATCGGGGTGGTGCCGAGGAACGCCACGGCACCGAGGGCCAACAACCTGCCGCGCATGTCGGGCGGGCTTTCCTGCTGCGAGATCGCATTCAACGCGGCAATGAACGCAGCACCACCGGCGCCGAGCGGCAGGCCGACGAGATACGCAACCCAGATCGACGGAGCCCAGGCGACGCCGAACCCGCTGAGCCCCAGCACGACGGCCGCACCGAAGAACCACGCCGATCCGACTCGCGGCCGCGCCGCCGTCATCAACGAGCCGACCAGGCTGCCGACGCTGGTGACGGCGAGCAGCCAGCCGAACAACTGCTTGTTCCCGAACCGATTGTCGGCAAGTTTCAACAACGACACGCCGTAGTTGAAGGCGAACGTGCCGATCACGGTGAAGACCAGGAACAAGATGAGCAGTCGCCGGTTGTGGCGCACGAACCGCAGCGCCTCGCGCACCGGCTGACCGCCACGCGACGCCGGCGGTGAGATGTACAGCTGCGTGGTATCGATCCGCCAGATCGGCCACAGGATCGCCGCGAACGAGAGTCCGTTGATGATGAACAGCCAGCCCGGGTCGAGCCACCGCACCAGCAGCACCGCCAATGCCGGGCCGAAGATGCGCGAGCCGGTCATCACTGCGGTGTTCAACGACACCACGTTGGAGATGTGACGTGGTTCGACCAATTCGATCACGAACCCCCGGCGGGCAGGGTTGTCGATGGCTTGCACCACGCCGTTACCGAGCGACACCAGGTAGATGACCGGTAGTGACGCCCATCCCGCGAGGGCCAGCACGCCGAGCAGGATGGCCAGCGCCGCCTGCCCGCTCTGGGTCAGCATCGTCATCTTGCGCTTGTCGACGCGGTCGGCGATGGCGCCCGCCCACACCCCCAGCACAAGCATCGGGAGGAACTGGCAGAACAGGGTGATGCCGACATCGGTGGCCTTGCCCGTGCGCTGATAGACGAGCAGCGACACTGCGGTCATCTGGATCCATGACCCGATGTTGCTGAAGCTCAGCCCCAGGAAGAACAGCCGGGCATTCCGATGCTCCAACGAGCGGAACATCTGCGACTGGGCCATTGCGTCATTTCTACCGGCAATCGCCGGCGACCGGAGCAATCGGCGAGCCGTCGTCGGAGGGTCGGGTGGTATCGTGCGATTCGTGCTCGTTGCCGCGCGAGGCCGGAGAGTTTTGCTCGCTGCGATCATTGCGGTCACAGCGGCCTGCTCGTCACCATCGGCCGAGAATCCTGGGGTGCGTGCGGGGGCCGTCTACGACTCGATCGTTCGCTGGTTTGCGCAGAGCTCGGCCGACGATCCCGTTCCACTCCCGGTGTTCATCGAGCCGCGTGGTGAAGGCGCGTCGATCCAACTCGACGTGCAGGCGGAGTTGATCAAGTCGACCAAAGACATCGCGACCGTCCGGTTCATCGATTCGCGGGACGAGGCACTGGTGACCAACGACGACGGCACGGTCGTCGTCGCCGACGGCGGCATCCTCATTCGGCTCGCCCCGGTGGTCGAGGAAGGCCAGAGGGTACGCATCGACGTCGACGTGCACGAGCACGACGAACAGTTCCGAACGATGCAGTTCAACCTCGACCACGTCGCGGATCAGTGGGTCATCCACGGACCGCCCATCGAGGTACCCGCCGGTTAGCTGGGTTGCGAGCCGGGCACGATGTCGACGGCCGCGCTTCCGTGCAGCCGGCGCTCGGCGATCAATGCACCGGCCGCCTCGATGACGGCACGCGAATCATCCGCCGTCGGATCGAACGTGCCATCGACGACCGCGGCGATGCGAGCCGCCAGCGCGTCCCACTGCGGCTGAGCAGCCGAGTCCGGGTGCGCAGGACCTCGCGCATCGAGCACTCGCACCGAGCTGTCGGCGACGACGATCGCGACGTAGTGATCGCCCTGCTCGGCAAACCGCATCGCCTCGGCGAGCAGCGCCAAGGGCAACCCTTCGGTCGCCGAGCGCGGCCGCTGCCCCAGCAGCCACCGGCCGGCCTCGTGTCGCAGCGACATCTTCAGCTCCGAGGCATAGGTGACGCCGCCGAGGATCAACACCAGCGCCACTGCTGCAAAGCCGACCCTGGGCCCCGGGTAGACCAGCACCGCGATCGCTGCACCGGTCACGTTGGCCAATTGGAACAGCAACTCGCTGCGGGAGATGATGCGGCCACGCATGAGGTGCGGCACGCCCCCGTAGAGCGCGTCCATCGCCCGAGCCGCGACGCTGCCGCCGAGACCGATCGCCAACGCAATCGCCACGATGCTGAGGCTTCCGATCGTCAGCACCCCGAACGCCGACATCGCTCCAGGGATCAGCAGCGTCAGCACGACGATCCCGTTCAACGAGAAGGCACGGTGCAGGCGCGGCGACACGATCGTGCCGCCGAAGGTACCGATGCCCGCGGCCACGAGTGCGGCGACAAAGATCCACTCGTCGCCACCACCACGTTTGATCGACAACGCCAGCAGGAACGTCAGGGCACCCTCCGCTGCACGGATCGTGGCGACCGCGGGCACCGCTCGGCGGATGTCGATCGGCGTCTCGACGCGGATCACCGCGCTCTCGACCCGAGGCTCGATCGCCAATGCCGGGATGCGAGCGGCCAACACCGCGGCGAACACGAACATGACCGCCGCGACCAACGGCAGCCATTTGACACCAACCAGCGCGATCAACCCGCCGCCCAAAGCGGTGCCGATCCCGCCGGACATGGTTCCGGTTCGCGCCAGGTGCCCGCTGGCAGCAACCAACGCGGTGCGCTCCGGCACCAACTGGGCCACCATTGCCGTCTTCGCCAATGCATACGCCTTGCGTGACAGCAAGATGCCGAAGACCAACGGGTAGAACGCCAGCGACAACAGCGAGCTGGCCAGCAGGAGCGCAAACAGGGCGCGGGCCAGGTGCGAGCTGATGATCACGAGGCGTGAGCCGGCCCGGATGCGGTCGAGTGCTGGGCCTACTACCTGCGCAACCACCGCGAGCGGCGCGGCGGTCAACAGCAGATACAACAGGATCCGGCTCCTCGACGCCTCCAGCGACACGCTGAAGAACAGCGACCCGATGAGCGAGAGCGTGATCAGGGAGTCGGCAACGTCGTCGACCGCGTGCATGACGGTCAGCCGACGAATCGCCTGCGGACCGGCGATCGCCGCCTGCGCACGCGCCAACAGCGTCGGCCGCGCCGTGTGTCCGTCAGCGGATGCTCGTGCCACCGCTACGAGTATCGCAGAGCGGCGAAGGACGACGGTCGTCCCGGGATCAGTCGTCGAGCTTGAGGGCGGAGATGAACACGTCGCCGGGCACTTCGACGCGCCCGATCGACTTCATCCGCTTCTTGCCTTCCTTCTGCTTCTCCAGCAACTTGCGCTTGCGGGTGATGTCGCCGCCATAGCACTTGGCCAGCACGTCTTTGCGCTTTGCCTTCACGGTTTCACGGGCGATGACCTTGCCGCCGATCGCCGCCTGGATCGGCACATCGAACATCTGCCGCGGGATCAACTCCTTCAACTTCTCGCACATGCGGTTGCCGTAGGCGAACGCCTTGTCGCGGTGCACGATGGTCGAGAACGCATCGGCGGGCACCCCGTTCAACAGCAGGTCCACCCGCACCAGGTGGCTGCGCTGGTAGCCGCTGAACTCGTAGTCGAGGCTGGCGTACCCCTGCGTGCGACTCTTCATCTGGTCGAAGAAGTCGACCACGACCTCGGCAAGCGGGATGAGGTAGTGCAACTCGACGCGCTCGGGCGAGAGATACTCGAGCTTCGACATCTCGCCACGCCGCGACTGGCACAGCTCGATCAAGGTGCCGGTGTAGTCCTTCGGTGTGATGATGGTGACGCGGAAGAACGGTTCCTCGATGTAGTCGATGTTCTGCGTCGGTGGCAGATCCGCAGGGTTGTCGATCAACTCGATGTCGCCGTTGGTCTTGCGCACCCGGTATTCGACACTGGGTGCGGTCGCGATCAGTGCCAGGTTGAACTCACGTTCCAACCGCTCCTTGACGATCTCCATGTGCAGCAGGCCGAGGAAGCCACACCGAAACCCGAACCCGAGCGCGCCCGACGACTCGGGCGTGTACGAGATCGAGGCATCGTTCAGCCGCAGCTTCTCCAGGCTCTCGCGCAACGTCTCGAAGTCGTCGCCGTCGATCGGGAACAAGCCGCAGAACACCATCGGTTTCGGATCGTGGTAGCCGTGCAGCGCAGTGGTCGCGCCGTGGGCGAACGTCGTGACCGTCTCACCGCTGCGGGCATGGCCGACCTCTTTGATCCCGGCGATGAGGTACCCGACCTCACCCGGCCCGAGCTCGGTCACCGGTGTCGGCACCGGCTTGCGAACGCCGATCTCGATCGCTTCTTGTGGCGTGCCGGCCTGCATGAACATCAGCTTCGAACCAGCGGTCAGGCGCCCGTTCATCACCCGGACGGAGCTCACCACACCGCGGTACTGGTCGTACTGGCTGTCGAAGATCAGCGCTTGCAACGGGGCGTCGGGATCGCCCTTGGGCGCCGGGATGCGCTCGCAGATCGCATCGAGCAGCTCGCCCACACCGTCGCCCGTCTTGGCCGAGATCCGCAAGATGTCTTCGGCGGGGATCCCGAGGACCGTCTCGATCTCCATCGCATACCGGTCGGGGTCAGCGGCGGGCAGGTCGATCTTGTTGAGGGCGGCGACGATCTCGAGGTCGTGCTCCATCGCCAAGTAGCAATTGGCCAGTGTCTGGGCCTCGATACCCTGCGCGGCATCGACGACCAGCACCACACCTTCGCAGGCGGCCAGGCTGCGGCTGACCTCGTATCCGAAGTCGACGTGGCCGGGGGTGTCGATCAGGTGCAGCGTGTAGCCCTTCCAGTCGACGCGCACGTTCTGGGCCTTGATCGTGATGCCCCGCTCGCGCTCCAGGTCCATGGTGTCGAGGTACTGCGACCGCATGTCCCGGGCGTCGACGGCGTTGGTGATCTCCAGAATGCGGTCGCTGAGGGTGCTCTTGCCGTGATCGATGTGAGCAATGATCGAGAAGTTGCGAATACGTGAGAGGTCCATGGCCGGTCGCTAGATGCTACCGGCGGGATCCCTGACGTGGTTGGAGCGATGCGGTGCGGCTGTTAGCCTTCCGGGGCTTATCCAACGTGCGAGCCAATACTGCGAGAGAGTCTTCCCAACGTGGCAAATATCAAGAGTCAGAAGAAGCGAATCCTCACCAACGCCAAGGCGGCCGAGCGCAACAAGGCTGTCAAGAGTGAGTTGAAGACCCGCAGCAAGAACGCCGTCAACGCCATTGGCACCGAGACCGGTGAAGAGTCACTGCGACTCGCCGTGAAGCGGCTCGACATGGCTGCCGCCAAGGGCGTCATCCACAAGAACCAGGCCGCTCGTCGCAAGAGCCGCCTGATGAAAAAGATCAACGTCGGCTGAGCACGTTCACCTGCGGGCGGCTCCGGCCAGGCGGCTGAGGCGGGCCACGAGCACCTCCATCACCAGTTCGTCGGGCCACTCCTTGGCGCCTCGCAAGTCGAGATCTGCCTGAGCAAGCAGGCCGATGGCTCGCACGACGCCGTTGTTGCCCAGCTTGCGGTATTGATCCAGGGCCTTCTTGGCTGGAAACCCCGGCTTGATGCCCAGCACGGCCGCAGCCGACGATTCGTCGTTGGCATTGGCCCCGTCGAGCGTGAGCAGCTTGGTGTAGTGACTGTGCAAGATGGCCATGACCTGCAGCGGATGCCGCTCGCCGGCGCGCATCATGCGATGCAGCAACAGGAGTGACTTGGTGGTGTCACCTCGGTCGACCGCATCGGTCAGGTCCCACGGCGGCACTCCCCCGGCCTCGCCGAGAAACGGCTCGACGTCGACGACCTTCAGCGTCCGCGAGTCCCCATACGCCGAGACCAACGTCTCGAGAATGCCTTGCACGCGTCCCGCATCTTCGCCCAACCACGACGACAGCAACGCAAGGGCCTGGTGATCGAAGCGCAGCCCGGCGGCGATGACCTGCTCCTCGAACCAGCCGCTGCGCTCGCGAGCACGCATCGGTGGCACCGTGTCGATCACGTGACCGCCCGACTTCTTCACGCCATCGGACAAGGCCTTGGCCAAGCGTCCGCCACCGGCCACGAGCACCAGCTCGGTGCTGGGGAGCGGATCACCCAGGTAGGCGACCAGCGAGGCGACATCGTCGGCACCGAAGCGCCCGACGCCACGAGCGACCACGACGCGTGTCTCAGTGAGAAATGGCGGTGTCTGCGCGGCATCGACGATTGCCCGCACTTCGTACTCGTCATCGTCGAACTCGTCGACCATCAGCGAGCGATCGCCATCGCCGATCAGGCGATGCACGACCTCCGACACGGCACTGAGCAACAGTGACTCGTCGTCGCCGGTGATGAGGTGGACAGCCATGCCGACTCAGATTGGCACATCGCCGGCCGGGCGACGCCAGCGATGACGCATCAAGAGTGCTCCGACGCCCAACAGCACCAGGACCCAGCCAGCCGCTGCCCAGCCCGGCGACGGCTCGGCGTCGGCGGCAAGGTAGGCCACCGTGAAGACCCAGCGTGAGCCGGCGGCGCACGGAGCCATCACGACCGGCGCAAGCGGCGCGACGACGGCCGAGAGGAGGCCGGCGGGGATGCCGAACAACATCACGAACCCGGCGACCGGCACGGCGAGCAGGTTGGCCGGCAACGACACCAAGGGCAGGCGATGGAACACCAGCCAACTCGGCAACGCCACGCCAACCTGTGCGCCGAGCGTGACCGAGATCGGGACGCGCAGCCACGATGGCCCTGGTAGGCGTCGAGCCAACGGAGGCGCGACAAGACAGACCCCGGCGGTCGCTCCCGTCGACAACCAGAACCCGACGGACCACACGAGCATCGGGTCGACGAGCACCAGGATCGAGATGGTCCACGCCAGCAGCCGGATGACCGATTGCTGGCGACCCAGCACGAATGACGAGCTGGCCAACATGGCCATCACACCGGCGCGCAGCACCGATGGCTCGAACCGAGTCAGGACCATGAACCACGCGATCAGCGCCACGGTTGCACCCCATCGCCACCATGGCCGCAGACGTCGCAGGAGGGGTGATGCTGCAGCCAACAAGAAGATGACGTTCTCGCCCGAGACTGCAGTCAGATGGGAGAGCCCTGACGACCGGAACGCTGTCACCATCGCCGGGGATTCGCGGGCGTCATCGCCGATCACGAGGCCGCTGAACAACGCCGCGTCGTCGGCATTCATCGTCGACTCGGCGGCACCGCGGAGCGCCGTGCGCACACGCGACGAGGTCCGGTACAACGGTGATCCCTCGTGCCAGTCGCCGACCACGTCGACGTCGAATCTTCCGACCACGTGCCGGATCTGGGCGCGGCGCTCGTTCGAGACCATGCGACGCCGTGTGCCGCGCACGTAGACGCGCTCGCCTGCCTGACGATCGACCAGCCGCCGCCGGGGCGAGCCGTACGCCCAGAGGTCGAAGCGCTCGCCACCCACCTCGATCGTCACACGCAGACCGCCTCCGAACGGCGCCGGGTCGGCGATGACAGTGACCCAGCCCGAGTAGTCACCCGTCTGCCGCGGGAACGCCGCGTTCCACTCGACCTGCGATCGCCACCCACCGCCGATCCCCACGACCAGGCAGGCCAGCAGCACCGCTGGTGAACGCCAGATGGCGAGCGCCGCGAACGCGACCACCCCGATCCACCACGGCGACCGAGCCCAGACGCCGACGACCGCGGCAAGCGTGATCGCCGCCACCTGAACGTCGCCGAACGGGTGCCGCTGCCACTCTGGCGACACGTCGTACGCTCTGGACATCGATGCCATGCCGGTCATCCACCAGCCCGTGCCGCTGGGGCCACGTGCCTACCGCTCGAAGCTGCGCGGCTCGGGGCCGTTCGTGGCACTGCTGCCTCCCGCTGCGCTGGGTTGCATATCGCTGCTCCTGCTGAGCGCGCACACGTCGCTGACTCGCGGCGTCGCCGGCTTCCTGACCGCCGTGTTTGCCGCACCCGGCTTGCTGGTGGCCGGAGCCCCGCTGCGATCGGGTGGAGGCGTGTACCTCGGCGGAGTGGTCGGAAGCGGTGTGCTGTGGATGGTCGTCGGTGTGATCGCGGCACGGCGTGCCACACGACTACCGGTCGCATCGTGGCGGGACTACTGGCGCGAGTACCTGTGGCTGGCTGTCGGTGTGTGGCTGGGCGCGGTGGTGGCCTTGATCGCCGTGAATCTCGTGTTCGGTCGCGCCCTGTTCTGATCACACGGTCACCAGGCCGCGCAATGCGTCGAGCTTGGCCGGGCCGATGCCGCGCACATCGGCCAGTTGTTCGACGGTCTGGAACGGGCCGTGCTGTTGCCGGTGAGTGACGATCGCGGCCGCCGTGGTCGGCCCGACGCCCGGTAGCACGTCGAGCTCTTCTGCGGTCGCCGAGTTGACGTTGACGGGACCGATGGGCGTGGTGTTGTCGACGACCGCTACATCTGCACCCACCACGGGCGGAACCGTGCCGCCGACCTTCGGCACGTAGACACGCTCCCCGTCGTGCACCGTCGCGGCGAGGTTGACGACATCGAGGTCGGCACCGACCACGACACCACCAGCCGCGGTCACTGCATCGGTGACACGCGCAGGATTGTCGAGCGTGTACACCCCGGGCACCGCGACGGCACCGGCCACGTAGACAACGATCGACGCGGCCACCGACGTCGACGCGGAGGAAGCGGATGGGCCGCCGACCGCCGACACGATCGAGTTGGTGGTCGATGCGGACGAGTGCGCCGCGAACGGCAGCTGATCTTCGGCTCGGCTCGGTGAGCCCTCGAGGAGCCACGTGCCGCCAGTGACCACGGCGATGACCGCGAGCGCAGTTGCCGCCAATCGGCCCGCACCGAACCAGACCACCCACTCGCGGAATCGCTGGCCCAGCGACCGCGGCGGCGCGGGACGGGGAAGACTCGAATCCATGACGACCCCTCCGTGCACTGTGCACTCGGCTGGGCGCTCGACGCGCCGCTTGGCTACTGGGGGAAGTCAGGGCCGGACACTATCGACGGCCTTCCGGTTTGACTACGAGGCGATGCGCGCTTGCAACTCGTCGCGCACCGCGGTGGTCAGCGAACGGCGAGCCACCCAGTCGGCTTCGATCTCCAACGGGATCCGCAGGTACGCCCCGTGGTGGTCTCGGCCGCGAAGGCGCCACAGCGCGTACGGCCCGAGATAGCGGACGGCGAAGCCGACGACGCCGAACCGCTTCCATTGGCGCACGTGCACGAGCTCGTGACGCAGCAGGTATGGGGAGGCCTTCCCACGTCGCACGATCACCAGCGGGCCGATCGTGATGCCATCAGCACTTTTCGGCACCGGGCCACCTTCCCACAGGCGGTACCCATCGCGGTGTTCGATGCGATGTTCAATGCGGTGTTCGATGCGATGTTCGATCGGCACAGTCAGACCATAGCCCGGATCGTCAGTAGAGACGGGCTGTCAGCTGCTTGCGATAGGCAGCAGTGCGCGTGTCCTCAGGACCCATGAGCTCGAGGATGTCGACGAACTGCTGGCGCGCCTCGTCGTCGCCTTTCACCCTGTCGAGCAGATCCACCAATCTGGAGTCGTAATCGTCGGTCGCGAGGGTCGGCTCGGTACTGACTCGCGCTGCCGCAGCGACCTTACGGGTGCGATCCGATTCCGGGATCCGGGCCAAGTACCCGAGCGCCTCCTCGGGCTCGCCGCGGGCGATCAGCATCTCGGCGAGGCTGACGATTGCATCTTCGTTGCCGGGCTCCAGTTCGAGCACCGCCCGGTACGCGCCTTCGGTTCCTTCGGCCATCAGCGAAGCCACCGTGCGCTCGGCTTCGGACGGCAGCAGATTGGCGACGAACTCCTCGATCACATGCTCGGGATGGGCGCCGACGAAACCGTCGACCACCTCACCCTTCTTCAGCGCATAGACCGCAGGGATCGACTGCACTTGGAACGCCTGCGACACCCCGGGATTCTCGTCGACGTTGACCTTGACGAGCACGACCTGCCCGTTGGTCGCGTCCGTGACCTTCTCCAGGATCGGGCCGATCGTGCGGCACGGACCACACCAGGGTGCCCACAGATCGACGACGACAGCGGCGGTGTTCGAACGGTCGACGACCTCGGTCTGGAATGTTGCGTCGGTGACATCGATGGCCATGTCGGCACGATACCGGGATACCGTACGGGCAGCATGAACGACGTGCCGGGCATCCATGTTGAACGAGTCACAGGCTGGCTCGAGGCCAACGTCGCCGGGGCTCGCGGCCCGTTCGCCTTCGAGGTCATCGCCGGTGGGCATTCCAATCTCACGTATCGCGTGGTGGGTGCTGACGGCGCCGCGTACGTCTTGCGGCGCCCTCCTTTGGGGCACCGTCTGGCGAGCGCCCACGACATGGGTCGAGAACACCGCATCATCGCCGGGTTGCAGCGATCGGCCGTGCCGGTTGCGCCGGCACTCGGACTGTGCAGCGACGACAGCATCAACGATGCACCGTTCTACGTGATGGGCTTCGTCGATGGCCACGTGGTGCGCGATCGCGTCACCGCCGAAGCGGCGTTGAGCGCGACAGCGCGTCGGCACGCCGGCGAGTCGCTCGTCGACACCATGGCGGCGATCCACGCGGTCGATCTCGCGGCGTGTGGTCTGGCCGATCTCAGCAAGCACGAGGGGTACATCGCCCGCCAACTGAAGCGATGGTACGGCCAGTGGAACGATCAGAAGACACGTGACGTGCCGGCCATCGATCATGCCTTCGAAGCGCTGTCGCAACGGATTCCCGAGCAAGGCCCGGCAACGTTGGTGCACGGCGACTATCGGCTCGACAACTGCATCGTCGGCGACGACGGGGCGATCCGTGCCGTGCTCGACTGGGAGATCTGCACGCTCGGCGACCCGATGGCAGATGTCGGGCTGCTGCAGGTGTACTGGACCGGACCAGGCGACGAAGCCTCGGCGTGGGCCGGTTCGGCAACCACTGCCGACGGCTTCCTCGATCGGCACGAACTGATCACTCGCTACGCAGCGGTCAGCGGCCGCGACATGTCGCAGCTGCCGTTCTACGTCTCGTTCGCCTATTGGAAGCTGGCGTGCATTCTGCAAGGGGTCTACTACCGCTACCTGGGCGGGGCGCTGGGGTCACGCGATCCCGCTGAGCTCGAGCCGTTCGTGGTGCAGATCGACGGTGCAGCAGCGCGAGCGGCCGAGTGCCTGGAGGCCCTCTCATGACCGACCCGTACGTGCTGCACGAGTCAATCCCGACGCTCGACCAACCGGTCATGGTCGTGATGCTCACCGGTTGGATCGATGCCAGCGCTGCGGCCGCCGCGGCCATGGCCACCGTGCAAGCGGAATGGTCGGTGCGACCCCTGGCCACCTTCGATGGTGACACCTTCATCGACTACCGAGCCCGCCGACCCACGATGGAACTGCGCGAGGGCGTGAACGTGCGTCTGTTGTGGTCCGACATCGAGCTCCATGTCGGTCGCGACTCCGACGGTCACGACGTGCTGACGCTCAGTGGGCCTGAGCCGGATTCGCAGTGGCGCAAGTTTGCCGATTCGGTCTCGACCCTGGCCGTCGAATTGGGTGTGCGCCAGATGATCGTCCTCGGCGCGTACCCCTTCGCCACGCCCCACACACGCGACCCGCGCCTGTCAAGCAGTTCGCCCTCTGCCGATGTGGTCGACAGCGTCGCCTACCTCAAGAACTCCGTCGACGTGCCCGCAGGCATGGGTGCCGTGCTCGAGCATGCCTTCACCGACAAAGGGGTGCCGTCGTTGGGCATCTGGGCTCAGGTGCCGCACTACGTCAGTGCGATGAGCTACCCGGCCGCAACGCTGGCCCTGCTGAACGGTCTGCACGACGTCGCCGGGCTGGTGGTCGACGCGGCAGCGATCCGCCAGGAGACCATCATCCAGCGCCAACGCCTCGACCAGTTGGTGGCCAGCAACGACGAGCACCGCGCCATGGTGAGCCAGCTCGAAGAGCTCTACGATCAAGCGCAACATCAGACCGATCTGTTGGGCACCGGTGCCATGCCGACCGGTGACGAGCTGGCCGCCGAGTTCGAGCAGTTCCTGCGCGACCAGGACACCTGACCGCTCGCACTTGCGGGAGTACGGTCGGCGCCATGAAAGTCGACGGAGGAGTCAGCAACGAGCTCGGCAAGGCAGCAGCGAGCGCCAAGGAGACCGAGGCAGCGGGGTACGACGGGGCGTGGTCGATCGAAACGGCTCACGATCCGTTCATGCCACTGGTGCTCGCTGCGGAGCACACCGAGCGGCTCGAGCTCGGCACCTCGATCGCCGTCGCCTTCGCCCGCAACCCGATGACGTTGGCGCACATCGCTTGGGACCTCCAAGCATTCGCCAAGGGGCGCTTCATCCTGGGCCTCGGCAGCCAGATCAAACCGCACATCACCAAGCGGTTCAGCATGGAGTGGAGCCATCCGGCGCCACGGATGCGCGAGATGATCCTCGCCATCCGGGCGATCTGGGACACGTGGCAGAACGGCACACCGCTGGCCTTTCGCGGCGAGTTCTACACGCACACGTTGATGACTCCGTTCTTCACCCCTGACCGCGCCGACCTCGGTGACTTCGGGGTGCCACGCATCTTTCTGGCCGGTGTCGGAGAACTGATGACCGAGGTCGCCGGAGAGGTGTGCGACGGCTTCATCTGCCACGGTTTCACCACCGAGCGATACCTCCGCGAGGTCACGTTGCCGGCTCTCGCCCGCGGGCGCGTCAAGGCAGGCAAGACGATGGAGGGGTTCGAGATCGTCGGGCCCTCGTTCGTCGTCACCGGCAACAACGAAGCCGAGACGGCGGCGGCCGAAGCCGGCACCCGTCAGCAGATCGCGTTCTACGGTTCGACCCCCGCCTACAAGGGTGTGCTCGAACTGCACGGGTGGGACGGCATGCACGAGGAGCTCAACGCACTGTCCAAGAAGGGTGGCTGGGTCGAGATGGGCAACCTGATCACCGACGACATCCTCAACACGTTCGCCGTCGTCGGATCGCCCGAGCAGATCGCCCCGGAACTGCTGCGGCGCTATGGCGATGTCATCCAGCGGATCAGCTTCTACGCGCCGTACAAGAGCGACCCCGACCGTTGGCGGAGCGTGCTCGCCGCCCTCCAGGCTTCATAGCTCGACCGGGTCAGACGAGGTCGAGGGATTCTTCGAGGTACAGCTCGCGACACTTGGCGCGCTGCAGCTTTCCGGACGACGTCTTCGGCAGCGTGCCGGGTTTGACGAGCATCACGTCACGGGGTGGCAACCCGCAGACCTCGAGCGTTCGATGATGCACGGCCTCGCGCACGTGTGGCGGGTCGTCGGTTCGCACCTCGGCGACCACCACGACGCTCTCCTTGCCCTTGTACCCCTCGACGCCGAAGGCAATCACGTTGCCGGCCCGAACGCCATCGAGTGTGGCGCATGCCCGCTCGATGTCTTCCGGAAAAACGTTCCGACCTCCGACGATGATCACGTCTTTGATTCGCCCGCACAGCACCAACTCTCCGTCGATGGTGTACGCCAAGTCGCCGGTGCAGAGCCACCCGTCGTGGAACAGCGCAGCAGTCGCATCGGGTCGCTTGTAGTAGCCGGGCGTCACCGATGTGCCGCGCAGCAGCAACTCGCCGACGTGACGCTCGGGTAGCTCGGCACGTGAGAGCGGATCGACGACCTTCATTTCGAGCCCCGGCACTGCCTTGCCGAGTCGGGGGATGCGGCGCACGTCGAGCTCTTCCTCGGCGTCGACGAGATCCAACGGCTTGGCGATGCGATCGCGCTCCAGCACGACTCGATCGACCGAGTCGCACACCATTCCACGATGACGTGGGGGGAAGACACCACCGATCGCCAGCTCGGCCATGCCGAACGCCGGGAACACGCTGCCGGGCCGGAACCCGAACAGCGCGGCCGCCTCGACGAAGGCCTCGACCGCCTTCGGGTCGACGGGCTCGGCACCGCTGAGCGCCAACGTGAGCTGCGACAGGTCGAGGTCGTGCATGCGACCGAGCGCGCGCGTGGCGAGAACCCACGAGAAGTTCGGCCCGGCGGTGGCGGTGCCGCCCCAGTCGCTGATCCATTGCATCCAGTTGCCCGGCTTGGCCAGGAAGTCTTGCGGCGCGGCTTGCACCAGCTGGCAGCCGTTGGTCATCGGGATCGACAAGAACCCGACCAGCCCCATGTCGTGGTAGAGCGGCAGCCACGACACCATCACCTCTGCCTCGTCGAGCTCCGCTGCGGCGCACGAGGCATCGATGTTGGCGGTCAACACGCGATCGGGAATCATCACACCCTTGGGCTCGCTGGTGGATCCGCTGGTGTACTGCAGGATCACGAGCCGTTCGGGATCGTGGGCCGGGATCTCCAGCTGATCTCCCGTCGGCGCGGTCGACGAGCCGGGCAGCACGCTTGCCATCAGTTCGATCGGCGGGTCTCCGACGGTGCGCTCGTAGAAGGCGGCCAGCAACTCGTCGACCAGGACCAGCTTGGCATCGCCGTGGCGGATGCGACCTCTCGTCGAATCGATGAAGGCATCGAGCGAACCCATCCGCATCGGCAACGGCAACACCATGCTGGCGATGCCCGCCAGCCAGCAGCCTTGAATGATCGTGATCAGCTGTCGTGAGGTCGGGCCAAGGATCGCCACGTGGTCGCCGGGGATCAATCCGCGCGCCTGCAAGGCGGCGCCGACGACTCGGGCCTCGTCGTGGATCTGCCGCCACCGAACGAACGATTCACCACCGGTCGGAGCCACGGATGGCCCGACGAATCGCACGCCGGTCGGTCGATCAGCGACGGCGATGATGCGATCGACGATGCCGACATACGGCGACCCGGTTCGCGAAGACATGATTTACCACCGTAGTAGCGACGCGGCGCATCGTAGAATCTTTGGACTATGACATCGGCCCCCACCACTCCCGACGATGCCCCGAAGTTTCGATACACCGGCGCCCTGGCGCAGGAGATCGAACTTCGCTGGCAGGATCGGTGGGAGGCCGACGGCACCTTCGAGGCGCCGAACCCGGCCGGACCGCTGGCGGATCCCGCACGGATCGCCGGTCGCCCGAAGATGTTCGTGCTCGACATGTTTCCGTACCCCTCCGGCACGGGCCTCCATGTCGGCCATCCCCTGGGGTTCATCGGCACCGACATCTACAGCCGCTACAAGCGCATGACCGGTTTCAACGTGATGTACACGATGGGCTTCGACGCCTTCGGACTCCCCGCGGAACAACATGCCGTCGAAACCGGTCAGCACCCGGCCATCACCACTGCCGCGAACGTGACCAACTATCGCCGCCAGTTGCGGCGCCTCGGCCTCAGCCACGACGCACGCCGCAGCATCAGCACCACCGACCCCGGCTACTACCGATGGACCCAGTGGATCTTCCTGCAGATCTTCAACTCGTGGTACGACGCCGAAGCCGGCAAGGCCCGACCGATCAGCGAATTGATCGCGCAGTACGAATCCGGTGATCGTGCCACCGACGATGGTCGCGCCTGGGCTGACCTGTCGACGGCCGAGCGCAACGTGATCGTCGAAGGGCACCGCCTTGCGTACGTCAGCGACGCGCCGGTCAACTGGTGCCCAGGCCTCGGCACGGTCGTGGCCAACGAGGAGGTCACCGCTGATGGTCGCAGCGACCGTGGCAACTTTCCCGTGTTCAAGCGCAACATGCGCCAGTGGATGATGCGGATCACGTCGTACGCGGACCGACTGATCGCCGATCTCGACCTGCTGGAGTGGACCGACGCCATCAAGGCGATGCAGCGCAACTGGATCGGCCGCAGCGAAGGCGCTTCGGTGCACTTCGCGTCGCCGGCCGGCCCGATCACCGTCTTCACGACCCGGCCCGACACGCTGTTCGGCGCGACGTTCATGGTGCTGGCGCCCGAGCACCCACTGGTCGACCGGCTGACCACGCCCGAGCGACGCGAGGTCGTTGCCCAATACCGCCACCAGGCGGCGTCGAAGAAAGACATCGATCGCCAAGACGACACCCGGGAGAAGACCGGCGTCGCCACCGGCTCCTATGCGATCAACCCGCTGACCGGGGAGTCGATCCCGATCTGGATCGCGGACTACGTGCTGATGGGGTACGGCACCGGGGCCATCATGGCCGTGCCGTGCGGCGACCAGCGCGACTTCGAGTTCGCCCGTCTGTACGGCCTGCCGATCCCGGCGATCCAGCAGCCGCCCGACCGCAGCCTCGACACGTCGACGTGGGACAGCGCCTTCGTCGGCGACGCCCCGTTCGTCAACAGCTCCAACGACTCACTCGATCTCAACGGGATCGACAGTGTCGCCACAGCCAAGCAACTGACCAACCAGTGGCTCGCCGAACACGGCCACGGCGAAGCGGCAATCACCTACAAGTTGCGCGACTGGCTGTTCAGCCGGCAGCGCTACTGGGGCGAACCGTTCCCCATCGTGTACGACATCGACGGCAACCCGCATGGCCTTCCCGACCGTGAACTGCCGCTGGTTCTGCCCGAGACCGACAGCTTCTCGCCGCGCACGTTCGACCCGAACGACGAGTTCTCGAACCCGGAGAGCCCGCTCGATCGGCTGGAGTCGTGGACCCATGTCGAGCTCGATATCGGTGACGGGCCGCAGCAGTATCGGCGCGACACCAACGTCATGCCGCAGTGGGCCGGCAGTTGTTGGTACGAACTGCGCTACCTCGACCCGACCAACGAGCAGCAGTTCGTCGACCCCGAGGTCGAGCGCTACTGGATGGGCCCACAGCCCGAAGGCCACGATGGTCACGAACATCCCGGCGGCGTCGACCTCTACGTCGGTGGCGTTGAACACGCCGTGCTGCACCTGCTGTACGCACGCTTCTGGCACAAGGTGCTGTTCGACCTGGGTCACGTCTCGTCGAAGGAGCCCTACTACCGGCTGTTCAACCAGGGCTACATCCTGGCTGCCGCGTTCAAGGACGAGCGCGAGATCTACGTCGACGCCACCGAGGTCGTCGAGCGCGACGGCAACTACTTCCACGGCGATCTGCCCGTCACCCGCGAGTGGGGCAAGATGGGCAAGAGCCTGAAGAATGCAGTCACACCCGACGACATCTGCCAGAGCTTCGGTGCCGACACCTTGCGTCTCTACGAGATGGCCATGGGCCCGCTCGATGCCTCGCGCCCATGGGAGACGCGCGACGTCGTCGGCATGTACCGCTTCTTGCAGCGACTGTGGCGCAACGTCGTCGACGAAGAGACCGGCGATCTGGCCGTGCTCGACACCAATGCAACGATCGACACGAAGCGTCTGCTGCATCACACCATCGCCGGCGTGCGCGACGACATGGAGGCCTTGCGGTTCAACACCGCGATCGCCAAGTTGATCGAGCTCAACAACCACCTGACCAAGCTCGGTGGCTGCCCTCGCGACATCGCCGATCCGTTGGTGTTGATGGTCGCCCCGTTGGCGGCACACCTCGCCGAAGAGCTGTGGGCCAAGCTGGGTCACGCCGAGTCGGTGGCATACCAATCGTTCCCCACCGCCGACCCTGCCCTGCTCGTCGCCGAAACGGTCGAGTACCCGGTGCAGGTCAACGGCAAGGTTCGCGGACGCGTCATCGTGGCTGCGGGTACTGAGCCGTCAGGTGTCGAGCTTGCCGCTCTGGCCGACGACAAGGTCATAGCCTCACTGGCCGGGGCAACACCGAAGAAGGTGATCGTCATCCCGGGACGGATGGTCAACATCGTCGCCTGAGCCGCTCGGCAATACTTCGTCGATGCCCGATCTGTCGTACCTGACTGCACACGAAACGCTGGACCTCTTCCGTCACGGCGAGCTGTCGCCGATGGAGCACCTCGAGTGCATGATCGAGCAGATCGAAACACACGACGCGGTCGTGAACGCGGTGGTCGATCGTCGGTACGACGAGGCCCGCGCCGAGGCTCGTGCGGCCGAGCAGCGTTACCTCGGCAAGGGTGATCCCCCGAGAGCGTTGGAGGGATTGACCATCGCCGCCAAGGAAGAACAACCCATGGCGGGGCGGTCGTGGAAGCAGGGCTCGTTGGCGTTCGTCGACGAGGTCGCCAAATACGACCATCCGATCATCGAACGCATCCAGTCGGCCGGTGGCATCATCCATGTGCGAACCGCGACTCCCGAGTTCAGTTGCGCCGGCTTCTGCCACAGCACCCTCTGGGGCGTGACGCGCAACCCGTGGAACACCGAGTTCTCGCCGGGCGGCTCGTCGGGAGGTTCCGCTGCGGCCCTGGCGGCCGGCTACGCACCACTGGCCACCGGCAGCGACATCGGCGGCTCGATCCGCATCCCCGCGTCGTTCTCCGGGGTCGTCGGATTCAAGCCTCCGTTCGGGCGCGTGCCCGGTCTTGCCCCGTATCACCTCGATCAGTACTGCCACGACGGGCCGCTGGCTCGGACGGTGGCCGATTGCGCTCTCCTCGAGAACGTGATCGCCGGACCGCACTGGCGCGACAACGTCTCGCTGCGCAACCCACCGCAGATCCCGACCGGGTCGAGCGGATCCGGCGCGTTCGATGGCATCGATGGCGTGCGGATCGGGCTGTGCATCACGCTGGGCGATTGGCCGGTCGATTCCGACGTCGTGGCCAACACCCACCTCGTCGCCGAGGCACTCCGCCGCGCCGGCGCGATCGTCGACGAGGTCACGCTCCCGTGGACGACCGATCGTGTGTGGCAGGCCGCGCGCGCCCACTTCGCAGCAATCTTCGGACAAGGGATCGGCGAGATCGAGGCGGAGTTCGGCGACGCACTGAACGACTACACCCGCAACTTCGTGGCGACGATGAACCCGGAGCTGACCTTCTACGAGGGTCTGGTCCAAGAGACCGCGATGTGGGATCCGCTCGGTCGGATGTTCGAAGACCTCGACATCGTGCTGTGCCCGACGATCGCCACGACCGGCCTACTGGCCGGCCACTCGTACGTCGGCGAAGCACTCGTCATCGATGGTCGGCCAGTGCCGCATCACATCATGGCGATGATGACGTTGCCGTTCAACCTGTTCAGCCGGTGCCCAGTGCTGGCGATGCCATCCGGGCTTGCAGCCAACGGTGTCCCGACCGGGGTGCAGGTCGTCGGCCGAACCTACGAAGACGTCAGCGTCTTCCGCGTCGGCGCAGCGATCGAGGCCGCCGGGTTCGGGTTCGGGTCGCCGGACTGGCGACCGCCACTCAACCCCTGAACGGGATCTCTTCGCGCGCCAGGTCGCCGATGTGACGGAACGTCGCCACCTTGCCATCGGCGTCGAACGTCCACAAGTGGACCAACAGATCTTCCTCGACCGGGTTGCCGTTGCTGATGATCGAGCCGGCGATGCGAATGACCGCGACGACAGTGTCGCCGTCACCCGCGATCACCTGCGGGTCGAACACCGACAACGACATGCCTTGGGCAAGGATGCCGAAGAACTCCTCGACCTGTTGCTTGCGGGTGCGCGGCTGCATCCAGGGGAGATCGTTGGTGCGCAGGCCGTGGTCCCAGGAGATGTCATCGGACAGGTACTCGAGCACCATCGGCACGTCGCCGCGGCCGAAGGCGGCGTACAGCTCGGCGATCGTGGCTGTGTGGGTGGAAGTGGTTGTGGTGGACATGGTTGTCCTCCTTTCCTCGACGCTCATTCGCCGCAACCGACACGTTGGATCACCGTGTTCTGCGCCACATCCGCCCCAACCGGCCAGTTCAGCGATAGTCTGTCTGACGGCGGTGCTACGAAGACGTGGCCCGCGGTCGAGTGCAGCGCTTCCAGCGCACAGTGATTCCAGCGAGTTTGTTGGTTTGCATCCACGGCCAACAACCCATAAAGGAATCCCCCACATGACCACATCCACCTCCAATTCGCGCGGCGCGCGCCGTCGTAACGGCGGCCGACGCCCGGGTGCCGAGCACACCGTGCGCATCGCCGAACCGAACACGTCGACTCCCCCGAACGCCCGGCCCATTCCCGCGCCGGTCGCTCCAATCGACTACATCACCGACTTCGCCGCACTCGGAGTGCCGGCGCCGTTGATCAAGGTCCTCGCCGAGCGCGACGTCCTCACCGCCTTTCCGATCCAGTCGGCAACACTGCCCGACTCCCTCGCCGGCAGCGACGTGCTCGGCCGCGGCAAGACCGGCAGCGGCAAGACCATCGCCTTCGCCCTGCCCATCGTTGTTCGCCTCGCGGCGAGCGGCCGCCACCGCCAGTCGGGCAAGCCGCGGGCCCTCGTGCTCGTTCCCACTCGCGAGCTCGCCAACCAGGTCATGACCTCGTTGAGCCCGTTGGCCGCGGCCATGGGCCTACGCGTCGCGACGGTGTATGGCGGCGTCGGGCAAGGCCCGCAGGTCTCCGCGATGCGCCAAGGCGTCGACATCGTCGTCGCCTGCCCAGGCCGCCTCGAGGATCTCATCGGCCAGCGCCATTGCCGCCTCGACGCCGTGGAGATCACGGTGCTCGACGAGGCCGACCACATGGCCGACCTCGGCTTCTTGCCCGGAGTCAAGCGCATCCTCGACGCCACCCCGTCCGGTGGCCAGAGATTGCTCTTCTCGGCCACGCTCGACAAGGCCATCGACGGGCTCGTGCGCACCTACCTCGTCAACCCGATCGTCCACTCGGTCGATCCGGAGGTGTCGTCGATCAACACGATGACCCATCACGTGCTCGCCGTGAGCTCGGGCGACAAGGCCGCGGTCGTCAGCGCGTTGGCCTCCGGTCTCGACCGTTCGCTGCTGTTCATGCGCACCAAGCACGGCGCGAAGAAGCTCGCCAAGCAGTTGTGCGCCGCCGGCATCCCTGCAGTCGAACTGCACGGCAACCTGTCCCAGAGTGCACGCGAGCGCAACCTCGCCGACTTCACCAGTGGCCAGGTGCGCGTGCTCGTCGCCACCGACATCGCCGCCCGGGGCATCCACGTCGACGACATCGCCCTGGTCATCCACGTCGATCCCCCCGCCGAGCACAAGGCCTTCTTGCACCGCTCGGGCCGTACCGCTCGGGCCGGCGCCGAAGGCGTCGTCGCCACGGTGATGACACCCGACCAGGCCGGCGACGTTCGTTCCTTGGCCCGCGCCGCCGGCATCTCGCCGACGGTCACCAACGTCAACCCGACGCATCCCCTGCTGACCGAGCTGTCCGGCCCGGTCGCTCCGAAGGTTGCACCGCGCACGCCACGCCCCGAAGACGTCGCCGCCGCCCGTCAACGCCCCGGCCAACCCGGTCGTCGACGTGGCCAAGCCGCCGGTCAACCGCGCAGCGGTGGTCGTCCCGGTGCCACGAGTCATGCCCGGTCCGGTGCGCCGGCTGGCCCTCGCGGCGCCGGTGGCCGCAACTCCGGCGGACGGCGCTCAGCTCGGTAGTCCAGTCCGCATGGAGACGACCCGTCACGCGGGCGCATCTCCGAGACGCTCACTACGAACGGAGGCGACGAGATCGGTTCACGATCGAGTCGCCACCGTTCGCGCGTACGGCGACGCGTAGGGGAACGGTTGCGCGGTGAATGGAGGACTGAAGACCCTGTCAAACCCTGGTGCCGGGAATTCAGTGAGGTCACTTCGGGCACGAGAGACGGAAGGAACGGGAATGAACCGGACTATGGGTAGGAAGCTGTGGGGGGTGGTGGATGCCCTCGGACTCGTTCTGACGACCGGAGCCATCGCCATTCCGACCAAGCAAGCAGTCAAGGTGGAAGCGGCGCCGCCCTTGTCACCGACCGACAACAGTAGGGTCCCGCACTACTTCGGGCCGTACTCGAACTGGGCGAACAGCCCGCAGGTGCTCACCGACGCAACCGTGACGATCACGCCGAAGACTGGTGACATCACGGGGGGCAGGCGCCCAAGCAACGGCGACGGTCGATCTCATCACCGGCGCTGTCACTGCGTACACCGTGACCAACCCGGGCAGCGGCTACACGCTGGCGCCGGACGTGACGGTGGCCGGCGCGGGCACGTTGGCAACGGCGACGGCCGCTTTCACAACGGGTCTGGTGTCAACGATCACCGTGACCAGCCAGCAGAACTTCGTCGACCCTGAGGTCACGATCGCACCACCCATCGCCGGAGCCACGGCTTCAGCGGTTGCCAGCGGCGGCGTCGGGTCGATCACCCTGCTCGACGGCGGGCGTGGCTACTCGATCGAGCCGATCGTCGTGATCGGCCAACCGAACCTGACCGATCCCGGCGGAGTGACGGCGGTGCAAGCGACCGCAACGGCGGTCATGCTCGCCGGTGTCGTCACTGGCATCACGCTCCAGAATCCGGGCAGTGGCTACACGTCTGCCCCGACGATCACGATCAACGACGGGCTGCTCCCGCCTGTCACTCAGCCACCGGCGCTACCCGCGATCGCGGCAACTGCCGACTCGACAGTCCGCATCGACGAGGTCGACGTGACTGCCGGAGGATCGGGCTACGCCGCATCGCCAGCCACTCCGCCGACCGTGACGATTCTCGATCTTTCCCCGAATCCCCTCCTTCCGGTCGACCAAGGTGCGGTGGCGATCGCAACCATTTCGAACGGCGTGAGCGCGATCACTCCTGTCGCTATCGGCAGCGGCTATCTGACGCCGGGCCTCAAGAAGTTCGTCGACGCACTCCCCGGTCTCGGCGCACCGGCGACCGGCCAGGACACGGCCAGCTACATCCCTGTAGCGGTTGCTGAGACCCCGACCGCAGCGACGACCGGAACTGACTACTACGAAATCGGGTTGGTCCAGTATCGGCACACCTTCTCATCGCAGATTCCCGCAACGCTGGTTCGTCTCTACGTTCAGTTGTCACCGAACAACGCCGTCACCCCTACCCGTTGCTCAACGCCAACCTGGCGAACGTGCAAAACGTAAGCACTGGCGACATCTCCAACACGCTGCCCGATGGCACTGCGGTGTGGGGCCAGCCGGTCAAGATCAATGGTCTGCAGGCCTACGGCATCGACCAGCCGCGCTACCTCGGCCCGACGATCGTCGCCCAGAAGGACAAGCCGCCCCGTACAAGTACCCGAAGGGCGTCAGCGTCAACAACGTCCCCGACATGCCCGATTACGGCCCGGGCACGCAAACCTTCTTCTACACCAACCAGCAGCGCGCCCGCCTGATGTGGACGCACGACCACTCGTGGGGCATCACCCGGCTGAACGTGTATGCCGGTGAAGTCGCCGGCTACCTGCTCAAGGACCAGACGGACACCGGCTTGTTCGGCCCGTCCGGCCTGTTCCCCACTCTCGGCGACGGCACACCGCTGATCATCCAGGACAAGACCTTTGTTTCGCCGAGCGTCGCAGCGGGCGAGACCAACCCGACCCTCGACACGCCGAACTACGACCCGTCGAAGAACACGACGACCGACCCGACGTGGAACACAACGAAGTGGGGCGGCGCGGGCATCTTGTGGTTGCCGCACGTCTACATGCCGCCCAGAACCGGGGCAATCCGACCGGGATGAGCGCCGTCGGTCGCTGGATGTACGGCCCCTGGTTCTGGCCACCGGCCAAGGACGTGAAGTACCCGCCGATCGCCAACCCGTATTTCGAGGCCAACTGTGATCCGAACGTCATCCTCGCGGACGGAAGCAACCAGTTCTGCGAGCCGGCCCTGATCCCGTCGACACCGAACGTGTCGGTGGGCATGGAAGCGTTCAACGACACCCCCATCGTCAACGGCAAGATCTACCCGAACACCACCGTGGATCCGAAGGCGTATCGCTACCGCATCCTGAATGGTGCCAACGACCGCTTCTGGAACCTGTCGTGGTACGTCGCCGACCCCACCACGGGCACACTCAGCGAGGTCGCTCTCAAGCCGGCGGAAGTCGCCGCCGC
>JAYVOI010000050.1:0-6126 GCA_043758005.1 Ilumatobacteraceae bacterium | reverse complement strand
GCACCCTGGCGCGCACGTCGCGCACGAAGGTGGCGCGGTGCGCCGATCGCTCGGCCTCGGTCGAGGCATCGAGGTACTTGAGGTACGACGCCATCGGGAACTTCACGTCCATGAACAAGACGTGGCCCTTCGGCAGCAGGAACGTGAAGTCGGGAATCCCGTGCCCTTCGCCGACCACGGCCGTGCGCTTGCGGTAGTTGACACCCTCGTGGAAGCCGGCCAGGCGCAGCACGTCTTCGGCCATCCGCTCGCCCCACTGGCCACGGGCGTTGGAGCTGGCCAAGGCCTCGCGCAGGCTGTTGGTGGTGTTCGACAGCATCTGGGCGATCTCGGAGTGCACCTGGAGCGACCGGTCGACCTGGCCGAATCGCTCGGACGTGGCTTGGCCGAGTTGCTGGACGAGTTGCGATAGCCGGTCGATGTCGGTGCGCACCCCGGTCTGCACCTCGCCGAGGCGCTGGTCGATCAACTGCTGCCTGCCGGCCAAGGAGGCATCGCTGGCCTGGGTGTGGGCTCCGAGCTGTTCGCGGCTCATGGTGACGGCCTGCTCGACGGCGAGCATGGCCGCCTGGCTGATGACGTCGGCCGAGACCGTGGGTGCGGCGACCGGCGCAACGACCACCGGATTGCGGCGGGCGACCAGCCAGGTCAGTGCGGCCACGGCGGCCACGAGGCAGATGACGAGTGCGAACTCCATGGTCACCATCATGACCAAGGGGTGTCACAGGGTTCGCGGATAGGCCCGCAGACGGTATAAACCCCCAGGTCAGCCAGGGATCAGCGGTGATTCTCCGGCGCGGACCTGGGCGGCGTACAGGCCGTCGAGGGCCATCAGGTCGTCGTGCGTGCCCTCCTCGACGATCCGGCCATCGTCGAGCACGACGATGCGGTCGGCGTCGCGGATGGTCGACAACCGGTGGGCGATCACCAGCGCGGTCCGCCCGCGCAGCGCCTCGTCGAACGCGGCCTGCACGTGCGCCTCGTTCTCGTTGTCGAGATGGCTGGTGGCCTCGTCGAGGATCATCACGACCGGGTTCTTCAGCAACAGCCGAGCAATGGCCAGTCGCTGCTTCTCGCCACCGCTCAGTCGGTACCCGCGCTCGCCGACCATCGTGTCGTAGCCATCGGGCAGTGAGGCGATCGTGTCGTAGATGCGCGCCCCGCGGCACGCCGCGTCGAGCTCGGCGGCCGTTGCGTCGGGCTTGGCGTAGCGCAGGTTGTCGCCGATCGATTCGTGGAACAGGTGCGGGTCCTGGCTGACCACGCCGATCGCAGCGCGCAGGGTCTGTTGTGTCAGGTCGCGCACGTCGTGGCCGTCGACGCTGACGCTGCCTGCCGTCACGTCGTAGAGACGGGGGATCAGCCCAGCGAGCGTCGTCTTGCCGGAGCCGGATGCGCCGACCAGCGCCACCGTCTCGCCCGGCCGCAACGTGAGGCTCAAGCCGGCGAGCACGTCGTGGTCGGGGTCGTGGCCCAGCAGCGCGTTCGGCGCCTCCAGCGACTTCACCGTGACCTCGGCCGCAGTCGGGTAGCGGAACGTGACGTTGTTGAACTCCACCAGACCCTGCGGGTCGACGAGATCGACGGCGCCCGGCCGGTCGGTGATGCTCTCCGGTGCGTCGAGCACCTCGAAGACCCGCTCGAAACTGACCATTGCCGTCATCAGGTCGACGCGGGCGTTGGTCAACCCGGTCAACGGTTGGTACACCCTGGTGACCAGCGCGGCCAGGGCGACCAGGTCTCCCGGCTTGATGTTGCCGCTGACCACGAGATTGGCGCCGATTCCATAGATCGCGGCCGCGCCCAGGGCGCCGACCAGGCCGAGGGCGACGAAGAACACCCGGCCGTACATCGCCGACTTGATTCCGATGTCTCGCACCTGGGCGGCCCGACCAGAGAACAGCGTCTCTTCGTCGTGCGACCGGCCGAACAGCTTCACCAGTTGGGCGCCGGCGACGTTGAACCGCTCGGCCATCTGCGAGTTCATCTCGGCGTTGGTGTTCATCTGTTGGCGGGCCAGTGCCTGGAACCGCTTGCCGACCCGCTTGGCGGGGATGATGAACAGCGGCAGCACGACCAGCGCCAGCAAGGTCAGGCGCCACTCGAGGAAGACCATCGCCGACAGCGTGGTGATCAACACGACCACGTTGCTGACGACGCTGCCGAGCGTGCTGGTGACGGCGCTCTGGGCGCCGACGACGTCGTTGTTCAACCGGCTGCTGAGCGCACCGGTCTGGGTGCGGGTGAAGAAGGCAATCGGCATGCGCTGGACCTTGCCGAACAACGCAACGCGCAGGTCGCAGATCAACCCCTCGCCGATCCGCGCCGAACACCACCGCTGCACGATCGCCAGCAAGGCATCGGCGATGGCGGAGGCGACCACGAGCCCGGCGAGGAGATTGATCAGACCACGGTCGTGCTTGGGGATGGCGTCGTTGAGGATGGCCCGGAAGGCGAACGCGGGCACGAGTTCGAGCAGGGCGCTGACCACGATCGTCACGAGGAAGAAGATGATGATCGTTCGGTACGGCCTGGCGAACTGCCACGCTCGACGCACGGCGCTGCCCTGCAGGTGGGCGCCCTTCACGGCGTCGTTGTCGCTTCCCAGCATCATGTGTGGGCCCATTCGCATGAGTCGAGGATACGGGTGCCGCCGAGCGTCGAGACCCGCTGGGCCATACGCTGAGCGCCTGATGCGGCGCACGGCTTCCATGATCTGTTGTGCCGTGCTGCTGGCCGGCTGTGGAGTCGGCGCCGGCGTCGTCGCGACCGACGCGCAGCACTCCGACGCCACGTTCGATCCGGCCGATGATCCGTTCGGATGGACCCGGTTCGGTGCCACGGGCCGGGTCGAGATCGGCACGTTCACGGTGCCGATCGACTACAACGATCCCTCGAAGGGCACGTTCGACCTCGACATCGCCCGCCATCTGGCGATGAAGCCTGACGAGCGGATCGGCAGTGTGCTGGTCAACCCGGGCGGGCCCGGATTCGGCGGCACCGACTTCGCCCTCTTTGCCGAGGCCAACTTCGGGCAGACGCTGCTCGACCACTTCGACATCGTGGCGTGGGACCCGCGGGGCACGGGCGAGAGCGAGCCGAAGATCGATTGCACCGACGACTACGACCACTTCTTCGCGACCAGCGATATCACGCCAGACGATGCCGCGGCGCGCCAACAGTTGATCGATCTCGCCAAGGAGTTCGCCACCGACTGCGTCGACAAGAACGGCGCCATCTATCAATACGTCGGCACCAACAACTCGGCGCGCGACATGGATGGCATCCGAGCCGCGCTCGGCGAGGCGACCATCAGCTACCTCGGGTTCAGCTACGGCAGTGAGCTCGGTGCCACGTGGGCCACGCTGTTCCCGCAGACCGTCCGTGCAGCCGTGCTCGATGGCGCGGCCGATCCCACGGCGAACGCTGCCGAGAGCGGGCGCCAGCAGTTCAAGGGCTTCGAGAGCTCGTTGGACTCGTTCCTCGCGGCGTGCAGCGGGAACGCAAAGTGCCCCTTCAACAACAACGGCGACTCGGCCGCGGCATTCGATCGACTGATGAAGAACATCGACTCGGTCGCCATCCCCAGCGAACCGGGCCGCCCTGCAGTCACGTTGGAGGTTGCCATCGCCGCGGTCGGTGAGGCGATGTACTCGTCAGCGAGTTGGCCGGCGCTCGCCAGCGCGCTCGACGACGCCCAGCAAGGCAAGGGCGCCGGTCTGTTGGCGCTCTACGACGAGTACTACCGACGCCAGCCCGACGGCACGTACGCCGATTCGCTCGAGGCCTTCCAGGTCATCAGCTGCATGGACTCGACCGAGCGTCCGACCGTGGAGGAATCCGATGCCAATGCGGTGAAGCTCCGCGAGGTGGCGCCCCGGTTCGAAGCCAGGACCGTGGGTGACTACGCCTGCACCTTCTTCCCGCCGACCACCGATCCGCGCGTCGAGATCACGGGCAAGGGCGCCGGACCGATCGTGGTGATGGGCACCACCGGCGACCCGGCCACACCGCTCGACGGCACCCGCAAGATGGCGGCAGCCCTCGAGCAGAGCCGGCTGGTGGTGGTCGAGGGCAACCAGCACACCGGCTACGGGCTCAACGCCTGCTCGACGTCGACGGTCGACAACTACCTGGTCGACCCGGTGGGCCACCTGCCCGCCGAAGAGCTGCGCTGCTAGCTACAACTGGCGGAAGTCTTGCGAGTTCTTTCGAACCCACCCGACTCGTTTGCCGGGATGGTCGATCCATCCATTTGACAATGAGTAACCGGGAGCGCACCATCAGTGGTAAGCCAACGAAGGGGTGTCGTATGAGGCGATTGGGTTTGTTGACCGGTTGTGCGGGGCTCTTGACCACCTTGGTCTACGTGGCGATTGGTCCGAGCCTGGCGTTCGCCAACTGTGCGTTCTATGGCCAAGTGGTGGTGTCGTCGACACAGGCCGGCACGTTCAACACCCCGGCGCTTGGCTCGGGTGTGCAGGGTCAGGAGCTGCTTTACATACCACCGTCGTCTGACTGCACGCCACCGTCGCAGTACTCACGGGCGAACACCAATCAGCTCTACGACCCCGCGAACGGAAGGGGTAGCTTTCTTGAGGCGGGCTACAAGGCCTACGGCGGCACAATCACACCCTTCGTTGCGTCGGCCTACCCGGGCCCAAATGAGGTGCAGCTAGACTTCAATCAGCCGTGCGTAATGACGGCCGGGAACAACTTCTCAATCCGGATCTATGACACGCAGCTGAGTGTCTCACCGCGCTATTGGAAGGTGGAGGTGTCTTGCAACGGCAGCACCTACTTCACCTTGCCGTGCGGGCTCGGCGCGACATACTGCGTTGGGAGCTATTGGAAGGCGAACCTAAGTTGCGGCTGTAGAGGAGGCGGAGAGATCGAGGCCTTTGGGTTTTCATCGCTATTCGACGCTCATCGTCTGATGCAGATGAAGTTTGGAGGTTGGTACAACTGGCCAAACCAGACTTGTACGACGTTTGCTCCTCCCTACGGTTGGCAGGCATATCGAAATTACGGTGGCCGGACTACCGACTTCGTCGTCACAACAGGAACTGCGGGGTGCCCATGACAAGGACCCATGGAATCGAAGCTCTTCTCGTAACCTCGTTGATGGGAGTGCTCGGCGCTTGTGGCAGCGCCGTCGAACAGCGGGTGGAACCTGCCACCATCAACTCGCAAGCAACTGCCGCAGCTGCGGCAGCATCAAGCGAGACGTCGGTGGCGACGGCCGTATTGCCGGACGGTTCCGTCTGTACTGCGCTTCCAGCATCACAGACGGCTGCGAGTGACGAAGCGGTCGGTACGACGAAGTGTGTCTGCGCCTATGACGTGTTCTCCTCCGATCCACCACCGAGCTGCTACTCGCGAAGCATCCGCACGTGGTTGCATCCGAGCAGTGGCGACGTTGGCTCAAAGTTGACTGAGATTCCTCTCGCTACTTTGGGGTTCAAGCCAACTCTCCCGGCCGGACTAGAGGTGCAGGCAGTGTCGACGTTGGACTTCGGCGTCAGTGGCGTGTACCCAGGCCTCGGGCGTCTGATTATCGCCGAGGTCGCTTATGATCCGGCGGGTGGAGGCGGGCTCCAGGAACAGATCGACGCGATCGACAAACTGCCAAGCTCGGTGACCTCTCGGTTGACTGACGACAACCCAGACAACGATGCGACCGTTGTGTCGGCGACGAGCAGCCGTGCGATCGTTCGCTTCCCACAAGACGACCAAACAACTAAGGGTCAACCCCAAGAAGAGCAAGTCGAATGGGTCGCCGGCGACGTCCGCTACAGCGTGGTCATCGATCTCGGCCAACAGGCGGTCCTACACGCGCCGACCTACGATGAGTCGATAGCAAAGTTCATCGACTCCTTCGTGCCGGTCAGCTAGCCGAGCCGCCAAGACCGACAACCGGGTCGAACGCGCCTGCGCCGTCTCGACCGCATGGACCCGTTCGATTCGGTCAGCGCTGGTGCGAAGGGCTAGGCCATGTTCGAAAGCCCTCGCATCGCTGCAGTCTGAGCGGAAGGAGTGGGATTCGAACCCACGGAGACCCATAAGACCTCAACGGTGTTCGAGACCGTCCCATTCGTCCACTCTGGCATCCTTCCGGGTGGCAGG
>JAYVOI010000049.1:0-6137 GCA_043758005.1 Ilumatobacteraceae bacterium | reverse complement strand
GCAAGTCATCGCGTAGCGCGTCAGCGTTGGGGTAACGCATCCCGGGATCTTTGGCCAGCAGCTTTGCCACGATCGCCTCGAACGGCCGCGGCACGTCGGCGACCAACTGATTCAGTGGTTGCGGCAGATCGTGGACTTGCTTGTAGGCGATGCTGACAGGGTTCTCGCCCGCGAACGGAGGCTTGCCGGCGACCATCTCGTACAGCACGATGCCGAGCGAGTACAGATCGCTGCGCGGATCAGGCTGCGCGCCCTGGGCCTGCTCGGGAGAGAAGTAGGTGGCAGTACCCATGACCGAGCCGACCTGTGTGAGGTTGTTCTCGCTCGGCGCATTCATCGCCCTGGCGATACCGAAGTCGGCGACCTTCACCTGACCGTTGGCGCCGATGAGGATGTTGGCGGGCTTGATGTCGCGGTGCACGACGCCACTCGCGTGAGCGTTGCCGAGGGCGGCCGCGACCTCGTTGGCGATCTCTGCGGCTTGCACTGAATTGACGTGTCCGTTGGCCCGCAAGATGTCGGCCAGGGTCCGCCCCTGCACGTACTCCATCGCCATGAAATAGGTGTTGGCGTACTTGCCCCAGTCGTACACGGCGACGATGTTGGGATGCGTCAGATTCGCAGCAGATTGCGCCTCGCGACGGAACCGCTCGACGAAGTTGGGGTCGGTGGCGAACTCGGGAAACAGCACCTTGATCGCCACGAGACGGTCCAGCAACAGGTCGCGCGCCAAGAATACGTCGGCCATGCCACCCCGACCGATGCGCTGCTGAATTTCGTAGCGGTCGTTCAGAACCGTCCGCTCGCCGTTGTCTGTCACGTGCTGCCTACGCTGCTTTCTTGCGCGTCGAACGCGCCACGAGGTTACCCATCAAGGCCATTTATCTGACGTCACCCGTGTCTCACCCTCCGGTCGGGCTCGGATGAGCGAACAGGTAATCGAGCACTTGTTTGGCGATCGGGCCGGCCAATTTTCCGCCGGTACCGGCGCTGATCTCGTCGTCGGGGCCGCCTTTCAACACGACGGCGACCGCATACTGCGGCGCCTCGGCGGGAGCGAACCCGATGATCCAGGCGTTCGATCGCTCCGGCCCGGTGGTGTTCAACTGCGCCGTGCCGGTCTTGGCCGCGGCTTGAACCCCGCCCGCGAGTTGCATCGGCTTCCCGGTGCCCTGGTTGACGACGCCGATCATCAGCGTCGTGAGGGTGTCGGCGGTCGCTGCCGAGATCGGGGTCTTCCACACCTCGGGGGTCGTTCTCGAGAGCACGCCACCCTCGTGATCGAGCGCTGCGTCGACCACGTGTGGTTTCATCATCTGGCCACCGTTGGCGATCGTGCTGGCGATCATCGCCATGTGCAGCGGGACCATCGTGGTGCTGCCCTGGCCGAAGCCACCGATGGCCAACAGCGGAAGTTGATTCGTGAAGTCGGCAACCTCACCGAAGGCGCTCGCCGCGGGCGCCGGGAGATCGAACGGGATCTTCTCGCCGATGCCCCACTTCTTCGTGCCCTCGACCATCTTCTCCGGACCGAGCTCGACGGCCAGCTTGGCGAAGGGGATGTTGCAACTGCGATAGAAGACCACGACCATCGTGCCGCCGCACACCGAGCCGCCGTAGTTCCCGATCGGGTCGGTCGTCTGCGGTGGGATGTACTGCTTCTCGTCGGGGAACACGCGGTCGAGCGTCGTGGTGCCGTTCTCGAAGGCGATCGACGTGGTGATGACCTTGAACGCCGAGCCGGGCATGTACCGCTCCTGGTACGCATTGGCCAGCAGCGGCTTGCCGGGGAGCGCGTTGAGGAACGTCAGCGCGTCTTCGGCGGCCTTGGAGTTGTGCACCGCTACATCGGCCGGGTTGTAACGCGGGTTGCTGATCATCGCGATCACTGCGCCGGTGTGCGGATCCATCACCACGACCGAACCTTCACGCGTGCCCAGCGCATCCGCGGCAACCTGCTGCACGTCGGGGCGCATCGTCAGGACCACGCTGCCGGTGTTGTCGTCGCCGCTGAACAACCCGCCGATGGCGCTGAGCTTCTGGGCGGTGGTGTCGCCCATCAGCACGTCGTTCTGGGTCCGCTCGATCTGCGTCGACCCGAAGCTGAACGTGTAGTAACCGGTGACGTTCCCGAACAGATCACCGGTCGGGTACTCGCGCTGGTACCGGAACTGCTCACCTCGCGGGGTCGGCACGCTGCGAGCCAGCACGGTGCCGTCGGCAGCGACGATCGGTCCACGCGCCCGGTTGAAGTCGCGCTCGGTCTGGCGGTTGTTGCGGGGATCTGCGTTGAGCTCCTGCTGCCGACCGACCGCCAGCACGTTCAACTGCACGAACAGCACGAGGTAGCACGCCAGCAAGGCGATCGCGAGCCGGCGGATCTGCTTGTTCATGCGCTGGCCTTCGCTGCGGTGCGACGCTGCCGGTAGGCGTCGAACCGTTCGCCGGTGGTCAGTTCGTTCGGTGTCTCACCGAGCCGGCGTGCCGTCGAATCGCTGACGCGCACCAAGAGGGCAAGGAGCACATAGTTGGCCAGCAGGCTCGAGCCTCCGTAGCTGACGAACGGTAGGGCGATGCCGGTCAGGGGCACCACTCGGGTGACGCCCCCGATGATGATGAACGCCTGCATGCCGACGATGGTCGTGAGCCCTGTGGCGAGCAGCTTCTCGAACGCCCGGTCGGCGCGGATCGCGATCCGCAACCCCCCACCGATGATCAGTAGGAAGCCGATCAGGATCGCGGTCGTGCCGATCAGCCCCATCTCCTCACCGATCGCGGCGAAGATGAAGTCGGTCTTGGCCACGGGGATCTTGTTGGGGCTGCCGAGCCCGAGACCCGTGCCGCCCGTGCCGCCGTTGGCGAAGGCAAACATCGCCTGCACGATCTGGTACCCCTTGCCTTCGTACTGCGGCCAGGGGTTGCGCCAGATGGCGACGCGGGTCTGCACATGGTCGAACAACCGCCAGGCCACGAACGCCGCGCCGGAGAACAACAGCAGACCGATCACCAGGTAGCTGGCACGCTCGGTGGAGACCCACATCATCACCACGAAGAGCGTGAAGAACAGCAGTGACGAACCGAGGTCCTGCTCGGCCACCATCACGACGACGGCGAACCCCCAGGCGAACGCGATCGGCAACAGGTGGCGCAACTCGGGAAGGTGGAACGGGCCCACACGCCACGCCCCGGCGGCGATCAGTTCGCGGTGGTCGGCAAGGTAGCCGGCGAAGAACAGGGCGAGTGCGATCTTGGCGAACTCGCCCGGCTGGAAGTTGATCGGGCCCAAGCTGACCCAGATCCTGGCGCCACCCTTGGTGTTGCCGATCCCGGGAACGAGCGGCAGCAGCAACAGGGCTGCGCCGATGGCGAGGAAGCTCCACTGGTAGCGGGCCAGGTCGCCGGCCCGCTGGATGATCACGAGCGTGGCGACGTAGGCGATGATCGCCACGAACGTCCACGTCGTCTGCAACCCGGCAGCTCGCTCGCTGAGCCGGGCGATGATCACATACCCGATTCCGTGCAGCAACGCGGCCAGGGGAAGGATCGTGCCATCGGCCCCTTTGGCGAGCACCCGGTTGGCGAGGTGGGCGACCACCAGTAGTCCGAGGAGGGCGATCAGGAACGGTACGAGGATCGGTGGGATCACCGCGTTCTGGCCGAGCGACGCAAGCGTGTACGCCGCGCCGGTGATGGTGGCGGCCATCACGATCAGACCGAGCTCGGTGCGACGTCGCGCCGCGGCGATCGGCGAGGAGCTCATGGCTTGGTCGTGCTCGAGCCCACGATCGTCGTGGTCGTGCTGGAGGTCGTGCTGGAGGTCGATGTGGTCGAGCTCGACGTCGACGAGGGTGCAACCGTGTCGGGCTCGGTGACCGCAGTGGTTGCGGGCGGCGCCGACGGCGTGTCTTTGCTGTTGTGGACCGCGACCGCGATCAGCGTGACCACGACGGTCAACAGCACGGCGGCGCCGAGCAACTTCAAGAAGAAGCGTGTGCCCCACCGCGTCGGCGCGTCGATGCCGTCGACGGTGGTGACTTGCAGGATCGGTGGGACGAGGCCGCCCGGCTGGGCGATGACACCCGCGGCACTCAACACGCTGTTGGCGTCGGCATCGATCATCGTGCCGGCGGAGTCGCTGCCCGGCCAGCCCGGCTCCGATTCCAACTCGGCGTCTGCCGCCGTCGGCTCGACGCCCTGCAACACGTCGACCACGACCACGGTGATGTTGTCGCGGCCCCCGTTCGCGTTGGCCTTGGCGACGAGTTGCTCGGCCGCGACCTGTGGGTCGGCGGCGGCGATGGCGATGGCGGCGATCTCATGGTCGGGTACCTCGTCGACCAGTCCGTCGCTGCACAGGATGAACCGGTCGCCGTGCACCATCGGCACCAGCCACGTGTCGACGCGCACGGTCGGCTCGATGCCGAGTGCCCGGGTCACGATGTTGCGACGTGGGTGAGTGCGGGCTTCGTCCTCGCTGATGTGGCCGGTGTTGACCAACTCCTGCACGTAGCTGTGGTCGATCGTGGCGCGGTGCAATTCGCCGTTGCGCAACAGATAGGTGCGCGAGTCGCCGACGTTGACCAGCGCGAACCGGGCGACGTTGGATTCGTCGGCGCGCATCACGACCAACGCGGTCAACGTCGTGCCCATCCCCTGATGGTCGACGCTGGCGTGGGCTGCCTGGTAGATCGAAGCGTTGGCCTCGACGACCGAAGCGACGACGACGCCGACGTTGCTGGCACCGGTGCCGAGGCGATCGCGGAGGATCGTGGCCGCGATATCGCTGGCGACCTCGCCGGCTTGGTGGCCGCCCATTCCATCGGCGACACCGAAGACCATCGGCTCCGAGACGTAGGCGTCCTCGTTACCGGCGCGCACCAGACCGACATCGGTGGCGGCACCCCAACGTACAGCTGGTTGGTCCGTGAAGGCGACGTGGTCGGTCACTACTCGGCCTCGAACACGGTGTTGCCGATCTGCACCCGATCGCCCTTGGTGAGGCGCTCGGGCGCGGCTAGGCGCTTGCCGTTGAGGTACGTGCCGTTGGTCGATCCGAGGTCCTCGACCATCGTCGAGCCGGCTTCGCGATACGCACGTGCATGCAACTGCGACACGAACGAATCGTCTCCCATGCCGATCGTGCACGTCGCCGCGCGGCCGATGGTGATCTCGTTGCCGAGGGCGAACACCGAGCCCCGGGTTGCCTTGGGCTCGATGATGACGAGACGACCGACGTTGCCACGCCGGCCCTTCGGAGCGCGCACCGAGCGCTTGCCGTGCTTCAGCTCAGGAGCAACGGGAGGCGGCGCGGCCATCGTGGGGTCGTTGGGGGAGATGCCCGCTTGCGACGGCACAACGCCGGCCCGCGGTCCACGCACTTCGCTCCAGACCGCCCACAACACCCTGGCGAAGAACAGGTACAAGAGCGCCAGCAGTACGTACTTGAGAATGCCGAGCAGCGGCTCGGTTGCAGCTGCGATCACGTTGCCTCGAAGCGCAGGTGCGTGCTCCCCACGCTCACGATGTCGCCATCGGTCAATGTTCGTTCACCGTCGATGCGGGTTCCGTTGATCTTCGTGCCGTTGGTGGATCCGAGGTCGACGATCACAAACGCGTTGCCGCGGTGGTGGACCTCGGTGTGCCTGCGGCTGACGTTGGCATCGGGCAGGGCGATGGTGCAGTCGGGGAGGCGGCCGATGGTGACGAGCCGATCGCTCAACGCGACGCGCTCGCCCGACGGCAGCACCAAGGTCGCGGCACCCCCGGAACCGGCCTCGCGCAGTCGCGACGAGACGGTGAAGCGGCCCGGCTTGAGGTTGTTGTCGACCGTCATCGTAACGCGAACCGGGCCCATGAAATGGAAGCCCTCGGCTTTGGCGTACTCGCGAGCGGTCTCGCACAACTCGTTGTTCAACGCGTCGTCGATGTCGGCGAACCCGGCGTGATCCTTTCCGCTCAGTTGGAAACTGAAGTCGTTGGGGACGATTCGCCGGCCCTTGACGTCGACGCTGCGATTGTCGTCCATCTCGCGCAAAAGTCGCCGGCCGAGCTCGACCGGACGAATGCTGGAATGAGAACCACGTGAGAACACGCCCTCGACCATACGCTCTAGCGACCGCTCGAACGATTGCAATCCC
>JAYVOI010000048.1:0-6138 GCA_043758005.1 Ilumatobacteraceae bacterium | reverse complement strand
GTCGGGCTTGCGCCGCGGCCTGTGCCTTCTTGACCAACCGGTTGGCCTCCGGTGGGTTCTCCTCCAGCCATTCGGCGAGGCGCTCGTTGGTGGCTTTCTGCACGAACGAGCGCATGGGCACGTTGCCCAACTTGGCCTTGGTCTGGCCTTCGAACTGCGGATCGCGCAGCTTCACCGAGACGATCGCCGTGATGCCCTCGCGAATGTCTTCGCCGAGCAGGTTCTCGTCTTTCTCCTTCAGCAGGTTCTTGGCCCGGGCGTACTTGTTGACCACGCTGGTCAGCGCCGTCTTGAAGCCCTCGACGTGCATGCCGCCCTCGATCGTCGAGATGCCGTTGGCGTAGCCGTGGATGCCTTCGTAGTACCCGGTGTTCCACTGGATGGCGATGTCGAGCGTCTGGCTGTCGGTGTCGTCTTCATCCTCGAAGTGGGCGACCTTGGAGAACAGCGCCTCCTTCGACGCGTTGAGGTGCTTGACGAAGTCGACGATGCCGCCCTTGTACTGGAACGTCTGCTCGAACTGGCGATCCGGCCGCTCGTCGTGGAAGATGATCTCGAGGCCTTTGTTGAGGAATGCCATCGTCTGCAACCGCTCGAGCACCGTGCGCGCCACGAACTCGGTTCCCTCGGCGAGGAACACCGTGGGGTCCGGCCAGAACGAGACCGATGTACCGGTCTTGCGCGACAGCGGACCGCGCGGCGGTGTGTCACCGACGACGGAGAGTTTGCCCTGCGGCTTGCCGCCCTTGGCGTATTCCTGTTGGTATCGCTTGCCGTCCTTGTCGATCTCGATGAACAGCCGTTCGCTGAGTGCGTTGACCACGCTGACACCGACGCCGTGCAAGCCACCCGACACCTTGTAGCCGGCGCCACCGAACTTGCCGCCGGCATGCAACACGGTGAGCACAACCTCTGCCGCACTCTTGCCCTTGTGTGGGCCCGACGGGTACGGATCGACCGGGACACCGCGACCGTTGTCGTCGACACGACAGCCACCGTCAGGCAACAACGTGACCGCGATGCGCGTGCAGAAGCCCGCCATCGCCTCATCGACAGCGTTGTCGACGACCTCCCAAATCAGGTGGTGGAGGCCCGCCAAACCGGTGGACCCGATGTACATTCCTGGCCGTTTTCTGACGGGGTCGAGACCTTCCAAAACCTGGATGTCTTTTGCTCCGTAGTCGGCCGTTGGCTTGTTGGTGTCGAACGACACGCGCACCTCAATCTATCGGCAAGAAAAGCATGCTTGACCTGCGGTTTCATTGGCGACGTACGAGCTGGCTTCCTGCGCCCCAGCTGTTGTCGCGATCAGCAACCATCCTACCGGAACGGTGTGACACAAAGGCGGCAATCGGGGCACGTCGGCGGGGCAAAATCACACCCGAAACCGCCGCGCCGCTAGTACCGCCGGACGCGGGCCTCGATGGTATCGATCGTGGCGCCGGCGACCTCCAGCAAACGCTGTTTCACGGTGCCCTCCAAGAACCGCAGCTGCGTCGCCCACGCCGGGTCATCGACCTCGACGATCAGCTTCGTGCCGTCGAGCTTCACCGGCTTCACGTGTGCCGCCACCGCCTCGCCGACCGCCTCCGACCACCGGCCGAACACGCCTCCCATCCGGCTCGCCATCTGCGGATCGGCGGGGTCCGAGCTCGAAGTCGTCGATTCGTCATTGCGCAACGAGCGCACGACCCGGTTGAGACTTTCACCGAACGGGACCGGGTCGCGACTCACGACATCACCATGCCAGCTTCGATGCGCACAATCGCGTCGGGGTGCGCAGCGTCCGGCAGCACCCCTGCAGTCGTCAGCACGACCTGCCCGGGTGGCAGGTGGCGCAACAGTGCTTCGCACCGCCCGGGATCGAGCTCGCTGAGCACATCGTCGAGCACCAAAACGGGCGCGCTACCGGCCTTGTCGGTGACGAGCCGATGCGCGCCGAGCCGGAGGGCCAACGCCAAGGTGCGCTGCTCTCCTTGCGACGCGTGCGTGCGCGCCGGCATGCCGTTGATGCACAGATCCACGTCGTCACGATGCGGCCCGACGCTCGACACACCACGGCGCACGTCGTCGGTGCGCGCTTCGGCCAGCGCTGCGCCGAGGCCTCGTTGGCGCCATCCCGGCTCGTACCGCAGCTCGATGCTCGTCATCCGGTCGGCAAGTTGCTCGTAGGCCTCGCTGACGAGGGGTGACAGCCTGGCGACCAGCACCGCGCGGGCGTGACCGAACTGATCGCCGACCTCGGCCAACTTCGAATCCCACACGTCGAGCGTCAGCGCGGCCTCGTCGCCCAGCCGGCCACCGAGTTGCTTCAACAACATGTTGCGCTGCTTGATGATGCGGTCCAACTCCAGGCGTGCAGCGTCGTACTTCAGCGCCAGTGCCACCAACACGTCATCGAGGAACCGGCGCCGCCCACCCGGGCCCTCCTTCACCACCGCCAGATCGTCGGGCGAGAACACCGTGACGCGCATGACGCCGAGCAGTTCGCGGGCACGGCCGAGCTTCTGGCGGTTCACCAGCACACGGTTGCGACCGTTGCGGCTCAGCTCGAGCTCGACCAGGACCTCGCGGCCGTCGTCGTGCACGACGGTAGCGCGCACCACCGCGCTGTCGGCCCCGACGCGGATCATTGCTTCCAGCGGTGCGCCGCGGAAGCTGTCGAGGGTGGCGAGATACGCCATCGCCTCGGCGAGGTTGGTCTTGCCCTGCCCATTCAGCCCGACGACCGCCGTCGTGCCCGGCTCGAAATCGAACGATGCATTCGCGTAGTTGCGAAAGTCGACCAGCTCGAGGCGCGTAACGATCACGTCGCTTACGGCACGCGAACGGGCATCAACAGATACAGATAGTCGTCGTTGCCAACGCCACGGATGACCGCAGGCTTCAGCGAGTCGAGCGTTGACAGCGTGATCGAATCCGACGAGCAGGCCTCGACACCCGACGCGAAGTACTCGGGGTTGAACGCCACGGTCAGTTCGGTGCCCTCATACGCGGCGTCGAGCTCTTCGGAGGCGTTGCCGACGTCTTGGGTGATCGCCGTCAGCCGCAACGTGTCGCCACCCATCTGCAGGCGCACCGGTGTGGCGTCCTTGGCGAGGATCTTGACGCGGCGGATGGCCTCGAGCAGCGGCTCGCGCTCGACGGTGAGGGCGTTGGGATGACTGGCAGGGATCAGTTGGCGATAGTTCGGGAACTCGCCTTCGATCAGCCGTGTCGACAACCGTGTCTCGCCGACCTCGAAGGTGGCATCGCGATCACCCAAGCGCATGGTCAGTTCTTCGCCACCGCCGACCAACCGCTGCAACTCGTTGAGGGCACGCCCTGGTACGAGCACCTTCTGGTCGGCACCGAGCACTTGGTGGTCGGCGAGGTCGCGGACCGCGAGGCGATACGAGTCGGTCGCCACCATGCGCAGGCCCCCGTTCTCGGCGGTCAACAGCACACCGGTCAGGATCGGCCGAGCCTCGTCGGTGCTGGCGGCACGCACGACCTGACGCAAGGCCTCGCCCACCGCCGCTGCCGGCAAGGTGACCGACGAGGTGGTCGGCGTTGCCAGCTTCGGGTAGTCGTCGAACGACAACGGTCGCACGCTGAACTGCGAGCGCCCGCCGCTGATGTTGACCTCATCGCCGTCGACCGAGACCTCGACCTTGCCGGCGCCCATCGAACGCACGATGTCGGCGGCAAGACGGGCCGGTAGGACCACACCACCGTCACTGTCGCCACCGACTGCGAGGGTCAGTTGGATCGTCAGATCGAGATCGGTGCCGGTGATGCTCAACCGGTCGCCGACGAGTTCGAGGCGCAGACCTGACAGCACGGGGAGCGCCCCGGTGCGGCCGGTCGCGGCGCGTCCTGCAGTAGAGAGCGCTTCGGCGAGGGCTTCGCGTTCGCATCGGAACTTCACAGGGGGGCCTTTCTCACAATGAGGTGATGTATAAAGGTAATAGCAGTAATAAGGGCTGTGGACTGTGCATAAGTCGTCGATCGGCCAGCGTAGGGGTCAGAACCACGTCCCCAGGCGTATCCCCCGCCGTACACAGGCTGGAAATGACACAATTGTGATTCGGTGGACAGTGATGGTGTTGTCCCCGCATCGCGGTTCGTCGTCCACATGACGCGCACAGCTACGCCTTCTTCAAGCGCTGGACGAGATCGGTCACTTGGTCGTAGACCTGCTTGCGTTCCTTCATGAGGCGCTGGATCTTGTCGACGGCATGGATCACGGTGGTGTGGTCGCGGCCACCGAAGAGCCGGGCGATGGCGGGATAGCTGAGATCGGTGAGCTCTCGGAAGACGTACATCGCCATCTGCCGGGCGGTGACCAGTGGGCGTTGGCGGCTCTTGCCGCGCAGTGCTTCGACACTGTGGCCGAGGATGACGGCCATCTCACTGAGGAGCTCGTCGTCGGTGCGCGGCTTGACGTAGGTGTCGCTCATCAGATCGGTGAGCAACTGCTCGGCGAGGTGGGTGCTGATGGGCACGTGGTTGAGGCTGGCGTACGCGGTGACTCTGATCAGCGCGCCTTCGAGCTCACGGATGTTGGTGGTGATGCGTGAGGCGATGAGCTCGAGCGTCTCGGATGGAACCGGGCTGTGATCGCGCTCGGCCTTGTTGCGCAAGATGGCCAGACGGGTCTCGAGGTCGGGCGGCTGGATGTCGGTGATCAGACCCCACTTGAAGCGGCCGCGAAGGCGTTCCTCCAGCGTAGGAATGGCGTCGGGCATGCGATCGCTCGAGATCACGATCTGTTTGTTGGCGCCGTGCAACGAGTTGAAGGTGTGGAAGAACTCCTCTTGCAAACCTTCCTTGCCCTCCATGAACTGGATGTCGTCGATCAGCAGGACGTCGATGTCGCGATAGCGGCGCTTGAAGTTGGCGATGGTGTTGGTGCGGATGCCGTCGACGTATTCGTTGAGGAAGGTCTCGGTGCTGACGTAGCGAACGATGTCGTGTTGGTAGTGGCTGTGGACGTAGTGGCCGATGGCATGCAGGAGGTGTGTCTTGCCCAAACCGGCCGAGCCGTAGATGAACAGCGGGTTGTACGACCGGCCGGGTGTCTCGGCGACGCGCAGTGCGGCGGCGAGCGCGAACTGGTTCGATGCCCCCTTCACGAACGCCTCGAACGTGTAGCGAGGGTTCATGCCGCCGGTGGAACTCGGCATCGCCGAACCGCTGCGTCCACTGGTGTTGGTCTGCTCGGCCGCCGGGTCGGGGACCTGCTCGACGAACTCCTGCTCGGCAGCGTCGGCCACTTGTACTTCGACGACGAACTGGCGGTTGGCCGCGCCGATCTCTTCCAACGCATCGCGCACCAGCGGCAAGTAGCGCGACAAGATGCGGTCGCGGGTGTGCCCATTCGGCGCGCCAACTCGCAACATCGACGGATCACTGTCGAGCGCGGTCACATCTTGGAAGGTCGAGAACCAGACCGCCTCGGAGACCTGAGCACGCAGCAGCTGGGCCACCGCTGTCCACAACTGATCATGGTCGCTCACCTGCACCTCCGTTCCTGACTTCGATCGTTGTCCACACAATTGTCCACATCATGTGGACAATTCAAATCTGCGGGAGGACGGCACGCTAGCAGGCCCGGCCCGACCGTCTTCACGGCCCGGCCCTGACCAGGGGCGCAGTCCCACTCCGCGGCGAAGACCGTCGTCTCGGTTGCTATGCGACCGTCGAGGGCCCTAGCCTGTCCGTTTGGCCGGGTTAGCCGAGAAGTTGCGGCGTTCCTTTCCAGATTCTCACTTGCCATCGAAAGTGCTGCTCGCCATGCGTGCTCAGCCGAGGAGGGTTGCGTGAAGCGCACCTACCAACCGAACAATCGTCGCCGCGCCAAGAAGCACGGCTTCCGTCACCGGATGAGCACCCGCGCCGGACGTGCCGTGTTGAAGGCACGTCGCGCCAAGGGCCGGCACAGCCTGTCGGCTTGATCTGGCGTATCCGGGAACGCAGCGCGTTCACGCGCCTGGCCCGCGAGGGCCGGCGAACCCGGGCCGGAGTCCTGTGGTGCACGTATCTCCTCGATCCCGTTGCAACGCCACCGAGGGTGGCCTATGCACTCGGTCGCGCCATCGGACCCGCGGTCGTTCGCAATCGACTGCGACGCCAGATTCGGGCACTGCTGGACGC
>JAYVOI010000047.1:0-2587 GCA_043758005.1 Ilumatobacteraceae bacterium | reverse complement strand
TGCCTCGAGGTGACCGCGACATCGGGTGACGTCGTGATGGGAGTGCGGCATCGCAGCCTGCCGATCGAAGGTGTGCAGTTCCACCCCGAGAGCATCCTCACCGCGGTCGGTCACGACTTGCTGCGTAACTTCCTCGACGGCCAGCGCGAGCGGAGCGAGACCTAGACCACGAGGTCGGAATCGGTCGCGGAGTTGTTGCTCGGCTGTACCTCCGAGACGCCACCCGGGCCGGAGATCGTCACCGTGTTGACCAGGTTCCCCGTCGAGATCGACACCGTGCCGGTCACGGTGAACGTCACCGATCCACCGACCGGCAGGTCAACCGACGAGTTGATGTTGCCGTTGCCGCTTGCCGGGCAACTGGCGCCGCCGCTCGCGGTGCACAGCCAAGTCACGCCACTGAGACCGCTGGGCATGATGTCGGACACGAATGAAGATGCGGCCGGGGACGGGCCGGTGTTCTTGCCCACGATCGTGTAGATCACGGTGTTGCCCGATGCAGTCGTCGACTGACCGTCGGTGATCGTGACGGAGACATCAGCGCTCGGCGCCGGTGTGGTCGGCGGAGGTTGCGTCGTGGTCGTCGAGGTCGTGGTCGGCGGTGGTGCAGCCTTCCCGACCTTCAACCGGATCGTCGTGCCCGGGTTGACCGACTCGGTCGGCGGAATGCTCTGCAAGATGACATGGCCGTCATCGGGCGAACCGATGGCGACCGTAATGAACTGCACGTCGGCGAGCAGGCCACGGTTGGTCAACTGGTTGCGCGCCGCGGCTTCGGTCAGCCCCTCGACCGGCGGCACCTTCACCTTGGCCGGGCCAGCCGACACGATGACGGTGACGTTCGAGCCCTTGGCGACCGGGGTGTTGAGCGGCGGGTCGGTGCGCAGCACGGTGTTGGCGGCGATGTCGGCGCTCGGCTCCTGCGTGATCGTGACCACGAACGTGTACGGCTCGGCTTCGAGGATGGCCTTTGCTGCGTCACCGGCTTGTCCGGTCAGGTCGGGGACGCTGACCTGATCTGGCGCCTTCGAGACCGTGAGGATCACGACCGTGCCCTGCACCGCGGATTCACCGAACGGCGGGTTGGTGCTCAGCACGTTGCCGGGCGTGATCGTGGAATCGACCACGAACACCGTGTCGGGCGACACCTTGAACCCGGCGCCGGTCAAGATGGTGGTGGCTTCGTCGACCGTCTTGCCCCTCACCTCGGGGATCGGCTGCGGCGCCTTGATCGGGTTGTAGACAACGGTGATTTCCTGGCCCCGCGTGACCAACGTGTCGGCCGGCGGATCGGTGCTGATGACGGCGCCTTCGGGGACGTCGGCGGTTGGCTGCTCCACGAGCTTGAGCGTGAGGCCGAGGTCGTCCTGCAGGGTCTTACCGGCGACGTCGAGTTGTTGGCCGACCACGTTGGGCAAGGCGAACGACGTCGGCTTCGAGTCGTGCTTCAGCACGTTGAACAACACGATGCCACCGGCGACGAGTGCCAGCAGGGCGATGAACGCGGCGACGCCGTACCAGTTGTTGCGGTCCGGGCGGCGTTGCTGTTGCATCGCCATCGCGGTGGTGCGAGCCATCACGGTGGTCGCCCCCTGGGTCGGATTGGCCGCAGTGCGCGGCATGGTCCGAGTGACGTTGGCTGCCGAGCCAGTATCGCCCGAGCGCGGCAGCGACGCAGCAGCGCCCGCGACCGACGCCAGGGCCATCACCGGTTCGCCGCTGCGATAGCGGCGAAGATCGTCGCGCAAGGCCTCGGCGTTGGGGTAGCGCATGTTGGGGTCTTTGGCGAGCAGCTTGGCGACGATCGCCTCGAACGGGCGCGGCACGTCGGCAACCAACTGGTTCAGTGGCTGCGGCAGGTCGTGGACCTGCTTGTAGGCGATGCTGACCGGGTTCTCTCCGGCGAACGGTGGCTTGCCGGCGACCATCTCGTACAGCACGATGCCGAGCGAGTACAGGTCGCTGCGCGGGTCGGGCTGCGCACCCTGGGCCTGTTCGGGGGAGAAGTAGGTGGCCGTGCCCATCACCGAGCCGACCTGGGTGAGGTTGTTCTCGCTGGGGGCGTTCATGGCCCGGGCGATGCCGAAGTCGGCGACCTTCACCTGACCGTTGGCGCCGATGAGGATGTTGGCGGGCTTGATGTCGCGGTGCACGACACCGCTGGCGTGGGCATTACCCAGGGCGGCGGCTACCTCGTTGGCGATCTCGGCGGCCTGCACCGAATTGACGTGCCCGTTGGCCCGGAGGATGTCGGCCAGCGTGCGGCCTTGCACGTATTCCATCGCCATGAAATAGGTGTTCGCGTACTTGCCCCAGTCGTACACGGCGACGATGTTGGGATGGGTCAGGTTGGCCGCTGACTGCGCCTCGCGACGGAAGCGCTCGACGAAGTTCGGGTCGGTGGCGAACTCCGGGAACAGCACCTTGATCGCCACGAGACGGTCCAGCAAGAGGTCGCGCGCCAAGAAGACGTCGGCCATGCCACCCCGCCCGATGCGCTGCTGAATTTCGTAGCGGTCGTTGAGTACCGTCCGCTCGCCGTTGTCTGTCACGTGCTGCCTACGCTGCTTTCTTGCGCGTCGAACGC
>JAYVOI010000046.1:0-2588 GCA_043758005.1 Ilumatobacteraceae bacterium | reverse complement strand
CGGTGAGCGCCGTGCTCGCGGCCATCGCGGCCCTGGCATGGACGCTCGTGGTCGACCGCACGGCGAGCATCGGGGGTGTGTCGCTGCCCTGGTGGGGCCTCGGCATCGGGTTGGCGCTCGGGTACCTCGCCACGCTGGCGAACCACGCCGGCGTGGCCACCGAGAGCGGCCGGCTGATCGTGCAGCTCAACCGGGAGATCCTCGAGCGCGAGCACCAGGCGCTGCACGACTCGCTCACCGGCCTTCCGAACCGGTCGATGTTCTTCGAGCGCATGACCACCGCGATGGCGGCCGCAGCCGGATCGTCGTTCGCCGTGATGCTGATGGACCTCGACGGCTTCAAGGCGCTGAACGACACGCTCGGCCACCACAGCGGTGACCTCATGCTCCAGGAGATCGCGGCGCGCCTCCCGGGCGCGCTGCCCGAAGGTGCCACGGTGGCGCGTCTGGGCGGCGACGAGTTCGCATTGCTCTTGCCCTCGACGACCGACGGCGCCGGCGCGGTCGAGACCGCCCTGGTGATCAAGGCCGTGCTCGCGACACCGTTCGAGATCGACGGCGCCACGCTCGAGGCCTGCGCCAGCATCGGCATCGCCATGTGGCCCCAGCATGCGGAGGGCGCATCGGACCTGCTGAAGTGCGCCGACGTTGCGATGTACGCGGCCAAGGCTTCCGCGGGCGGCATCGAGACCTTCCAGCCCGAACGCGACGGGCGCAGCCGTGAGCGACGCGCGATCGCCGCGCAGCTCCGCCGCTCACTCGACGACCTCGCGGTCGACGTGCACTACCAGCCGGTGGTCCGTCTCACCGATGGGGCGACCGTCGGCGCGGAGGCACTCGTGCGGTGGCAACACCCCGAGCGCGGCAACGTGCGCCCGTGTGACTTCCTTGGCGTCGCCGAACGCGCCGGCTTGATCAGGCCGCTCACTGCCGTTGTGCTGCACGACGCGCTCGAGCAGTGTGGTGAGTGGCGGCGCGGTGGGCACGACCTCACGGTGTCGGTGAACCTCTCCGGCCGCGTCCTGCTCGATCTCGACCTACCGGGCGACATCGAGCGGATCATCGGATCGACCGGCGGCGAGCCCGACTGGCTCACGCTCGAGGTCTCCGAGTCGGAGATCATGGATCCGCGGCGTGGCCTCAGCGTGCTGGAGCGGCTCGCGGACATTGGCGTTCACCTCTCGATCGACGACTTCGGCACCGGGTACTCCTCGCTCGCGTACCTCCAGCAGCTGCCGGTGAGCGAGCTGAAGGTGGACCGTTCGTTCATCGCGGCCATGGACGGCGACTCGCAGAACGCCGTGCTCGTGCGGACGGTCATCGACCTCGCCCACAACCTCGATCTGCACGTTGTGGCCGAAGGCGTCGAGACCGCCAGGGGTTGGGGTGCGCTGTGCGCGATGGGATGCGATGGCGCGCAGGGCTACCTGTTCAGCCGTGCGCTCCCGGCCGACGCGTTCGGCCGATGGTTGCGCAACCGAACGGCGACGGCTGCGGTGCCGCTGCTCGCCTCGTAGCCCGACCAGCCCGGCGGCACCGCTCGCGCGTCGGGTGTAGCGGAGGTCAGCAGGTTGGGGTGCCGCCGCGTAGAGTCACCGCGGTCCTTCTAGCCCCGCCCCCGTAGCTCAGGGGATAGAGCATCGGTTTCCTAAACCGTGTGCCCAGGTTCGAATCCTGGCGGGGGCGCCAAGTTTGTGCAGGTCACGGCGTTGACCGTCGGGCACACGGCGCCGAAGTCACCTGGCCATCCCTACCGCGTCCCTACCTTCCATGTGTGCGGTCCCGGTAGATGTTTTCCAGTGTGGCTCCGGTAGTTGGGTGACAGTCTGCGGCGCGGGTCCGGTAGTTGGGTGACGGTGGCTCCGGTACTTGTGTTCCACTCTTCTGGCTGACGGGCTGTGCTTCGGGTTCGACGTTGGTCGGGCCGGGAGGGTTGTCGTGTTGGTGGAGCTCGGGGTTGTGGAGCTGCGGTTTCAGGCGGTGCGTGAGGTGCTCGAGGGCGCGACGGTGACTGAGGTCGCCGAGCGTTTCGGGGTGACTCGCCAGAGTGTGCATCGGTGGTTGCGTCGGTATGCGTCGCGGGGTTTGGCGGGGCTGGTGGATGGTTCGACGGCGCCGGGGTCGTGTCCGCATCAGATGCTCCCGGCAGTCGAGGCGCGCATCGTGGCGTTGCGGCGTGAGCATCCGGGGTGGGGCCCGCGCACGATTGGTTATCGCCTGGAGCGTGAGGGGGTCGTGTCGGTGCCGGGACGGTCGTCGATCTATCGCTGCCTGGTTCGCCATCACTTGATTGAGGTGGCGCCGCGCCGCAAGAAACGCGCGGATTACAAGCGTTGGGAGCGGGCCCGGGCGATGGAGCTGTGGCAGATGGACATCGTCGGCGGTGTGATGCTCGCGGATGGGTGGAACGCGTCGATCGTGTCTGGGGTCGATGACCACTCGCGGTTCTGTATCTCGGCGCATGTGGTGCGCCGAGCGACGGCTCGGCCGGTGTGTGACGCGCTGTCGAAGGCGATGCGCGCGTATGGGGTGCCGGCGCAGATCCTCACCGATAATGGCAAGGTGTTCACCGGCCGGTTCGGGCCCGG
>JAYVOI010000045.1:0-6145 GCA_043758005.1 Ilumatobacteraceae bacterium | reverse complement strand
TCACGATGGTCGCGTCCACACCGGTCGCAGCGAGCAGTTCGAGCTTCTGGTCGAGATCGGTCAACAGCTTCGGCGCCGATTCGGGACGCACGACCGAGGCGGGATGGCGATCGAAGGTCATCACCGCCGACTTGGCGCCGGAGTCCTCAGCAAGCCGCCGAACCGCCTCGATGATGGCCAGATGACCGCGATGCACACCGTCGTACGCACCGATGGTCAACACGGTGCGCTCGCCCTTCCACGGCGGCGTGTCGAGATTGGTGACGAGCTGCACGACTTGGGACGCTATCCCCGCACGCCGCGCACTGAGAAGTCGCTCATGCGATCACCACCGCAGGCTTGGCCGCCGCACCGAACAACTCGTACACCGCAAGCAGCGAACCCCCTTCGTCGACCACTGCCCACGGACCGTCACCGGCAAAGCGGTCGAGCACACGGCCGTGTCGGACCATGTCGGCGCAAGCAGCGTCGACGGTGACGCGTGGGTAGTCGCGCAAGGCATCGACCGGTGAGATGAGAGTGCATTCGTCCGGCGACCTCGCCTCGTGTTCGGTGAAGCTGCCGACGGCCGTGCGCCGCAGGTCGCGAAGGTGTGCACCACCACCGAGCAGCCGGCCGAGGTCGTCGGCCAACGTGCGGATGTAGGTCCCGGCCGAGCAGCGCACCTCGATACGTAGCACCGATGGATCCCCGGTGTCGGTGACGACGAACGAGTAAACGGTGACCGGCCGTGGCTGGCGCTCGACCTCGATCCCCTCACGGGCCAGTTCGTGCAGGCGTCTGCCGTCGACGTGGACCGCGCTGACCATCGGGGGGATCTGCATGATCGGCCCAGTGAGATGCTCGGCCGCCGCCGCTCGCGCCATGTCGCCCGTGACCGCCGACATGTCGAACGTTCCGGTCACCTCACCACTGGCATCGAGTGTCGACGTCGAGCTTCCCATCACGATGTCGGCGGTGTAGGTCTTGCCGAGGGCCGTCAGGAACCGCAGCAGTCGAGTGGCCTTGCCGACACCGACCAGCAGCACACCGGTGGCGTCGGGGTCGAGCGTTCCGGCATGACCGACCTGGCGTTCGTCGAACCGCTTGCGCAACATTCCGACGACATCATGACTGGTGACTCCCGCAGGTTTGTCGACCACGGCCAACCCGTGCGTGGTGGGCGGCTTACGTCGCGCCATCTGTGTCTGTGTCGGGTGGTCGCTCGGGCATCGTTGCCTTGTCGTGCAGGATGCGCTCGATGCGCTCGGCGGCCCGGATCGTCTCGTCGGGCCGGAACGACAGGATCGGGGTCTTCTTGGCGCGCACCTCTCGACCGACCGACGATTGCAGGCGAACTCGATGGCTGGCCAGGGCGGCCAGGATGTCGGCGTCGCCATCTTCGCCCAGCAACGAGTCGAAGTAGACAATGGCCCGGTTCATCTCCGAGTCGACATCGATCGAGGTGATGGTCACCATGTCGAGCCGCTCGTCGTCGATGCGCGTGAGCGCTTCGGCGATCACCTCGCGCAATGACTGGTTCAACCGCGCCGTGCGCGGATAGCGGTGCTGGGTCGGTGCTGCCGCACGTCGCGGTCTGCTCACGACAACCACGTCCTCTCCTCGTCGAGTACTGCGATCTCCGGGAACGACCAGACGAACCGGCTGACCTGGTCGATCACCTCGGTGGTGTGCTGTTGGCTGTTGCTGACCGCCGCAAAGCCGAGTTGGGCCCGCTGCCACAGGTTCTCGTCGCCCACCTCGGCCGCAGCGACGTGAAAGCGGTGACGCGCACCATCGACGATCGAGCGGATCACGCCGCGCTTGTCTTTCAAGGACTGGGCGTGGGCGATGTGCAGGTCGACCTCCAGGGCCAGCACAAACATGGAGTTCACCCTATCCACAACACCCCCGGGTCGATCCAGGGTTAGTCGAAGACCGGCTTGGACCGGTTGGAGCGCTTGAGCTCGGCCATGCCACTGGTCGTGGCCACGATCTCGACGGCGTCCCACAACTTCAATGCCGCGTCGCCGCGCGGGATCGAGGCGATCACCGGCCCGAAGAAACTCGACTCGTTGGCCTGCCCCGGATGGAACGTGATGATCGGCGTGCCCACGTCTTTGCCGGTTCTCTCGAACGCGAGATCGGTGTCGGCCCGGATGTATGCATCGTGTGACTCGTCGAGGGCGGCATCGCCCAAGCCCGGCGACAGGCCGATCGACTTCAACAGTCCCTGGATGGTGCCGACGGGGTCGGTGGAGATCTCCTGCTTCATTCCATGGAGGTGGATCGCCTCGCCCAAGGCGGTGTACACCGCGCCGACCTGCTCGTTCCCGTACTCGAGGCGCGCCTGGTCGGCGACGCGCAAGCCGTTCAACCCGGCCATGTGGCTGGCCCGGTACTCCGGGGTGTACCACTCCTCGGTGCGGTGCTCGTTGATCATCTTCAGGCAGATGAACCGCCAGTTGACCTCGTACTCGCGGAGCCGTTGCACCTCGACGACCCATCGCGATGTGATCCACGCCCACGGACAGATTGGATCGAGGAAGAATTCGAGATCAGCCATGTGGCCGAGGCTATCGGCGCGCTCAGATGCGGGCGACTTCGCGCTCCTCGAAGGTCTCGATGAGATCGCCCGGCTTCAGGTCCTGGAAGTCGCTGAGGCCGATACCGCACTCGAAGCCCTCGCGGACTTCGCGGGCATCTTCCTTGAAGCGCTTCAACGACGTGATGCTGCCCTTCCAAATGATCGTGCCGTCGCGCAAGAAGCGAACCTTCGAGCCACGAGTGATCTGACCGTTGCGCACGATGCACCCGGCGATGGCGCCGACCCGCGGTACCCGGAAGATCTCGCGGACCTCGGCTTCACCGGTGACCACTTCTTCGAACTCCGGTGCGAGCATGCCGACCATGGCCTTCTCGATGTCTTCGAGCAGCTTGTAGATGATCTCGTAGGTTCGGACCTCGACGTGCTCGGCCTCAGCCATGTCGCGGGCCTTGCGGTCCGGTCGCACGTTGAAGCCGATCAGCGTCGCGTTGGTGGTCGCCGCCAGGCTGATGTCGTTCTCGGTGATGCCGCCGACGGCGCGGTGCACGAACGCGAGCTTGACCTCGTCGCGCTCGAGCCGGCGCAGCGACTCGGTCACTGCTTCGAGCGAGCCTTGCACGTCGGCTTTCAGCACGATGTTGAGCGTCGCCACTTCGCCGGCCTGGATCTGACTGAAGATGTCTTCGAGCTTCACGCCCTTCTGGACGCGAGCATCGCCGCGCTGCGCCTTCAACCGCTGGCGCTGCTCGCGGGCCTCGCCGACGGTCTTGGCCGTCTTTTCGTTGTCGGCGGCGCGGAACTCGTCGCCGGCGTTCGGCACGCTCTGCAGACCGAGCACCTGGACCGGCGTCGAAGGGCCGGCTTCCTTGATCTGCTGGCCCTTGTCGTCGATCATGGCGCGGACTCGGCCCCAGGCACCGCCGGCAACGATCGGGTCGCCGACCTTCAGCGTGCCCTTGTCGACCAACACCGTGGCAACGGGGCCACGACCGGTGTCGAGGTTGGCCTCGAGCACGATGCCCTTGGCCCGGCCTGCCGGGTTGGCAGTGAGCTCTTCGAGTTCGGCAACCGCCAACAACTGGTCGAGCAACTCGTCGACGCCGACGTTCTGCTGTGCCGACATCTCCACGACGATGGTGTCGCCACCCCACGATTCCGGCACGAGCTCGTACTCGGCGAGCTGCGTCAGCACTCGGCCGGGGTCGGCGTTGTCCTTGTCGATCTTGTTGACAGCGACGACGATCGGCACGTCGGCTGCCTTGGCGTGGTTGATGGCCTCGATCGTCTGCGGCATCACGCCGTCGTCGGCAGCGACGACCAGCACGACGATGTCGGTGACCTGGGCACCACGTTGACGCATCTTGGTGAACGCGGCGTGTCCAGGGGTGTCGATGAACGTGATCTTGCCGCCGTCGCGCTCGACCATGTAGGCCCCGATGTGCTGCGTGATGCCGCCGGCCTCGCCGGCGACCACGTTGGCGTTGCGGATGCGGTCGAGCAGCGTGGTCTTGCCATGGTCGACATGACCCATGACGGTGATGACCGGAGCGCGGACGCTCTGCATCGTCTCGTCGTCGTCGTCGCTGTCGTCGAACATCGCTTGGAGCTCGAGCTCTTCTTGTTGACCGGGCTCCACGAGGAGAACCTCGGCACCGACCTCGAGCGCGAACAGTTCCATCTGTTCGTCGGTCAGCGTCATGGTCGCAGTGACCATCTCGCCGTTCTGCAGCAGGAAGCGGATCACGTCGGCTGCGGTGCGGTTCAGCTTGGGAGCGAACTCCTGTGCCGACACGCCGCGCTCGACGATGATCGTGCCCTCGGGAACCGGGGCATTGGTCGCTGTGTAGTTGGAGTTGTACGACGGCTGCATATCGTCGAAGTCACGACGACGACGAGCACGACTCTTCTTGCGTGGGGCACGGCGCTGACCGTTGGGACGCGGGCCGCCACCACCGGGGCGCGGGCCGCCAGGCCCGCCACCGGGGCCGCCGCCGGGTCCACCAGGACCGGGGCGTGGGCCACCGAAGCCGCCGCCAGGACGCTGAGCACCGAAGCCACCGGGACGCGCTCCGCCGGGACCGGCCGGACGCGGACCACCGGGACCGGTGCGCGGGCCGCCAGGCCCACCGGGACGAGCACTGAATCCGCCACCGGGACGGGGGCCGCTGAGGCCACCGGCGCGGGCTGCGCTGGCGCCGGTCGGGCGGAGCCCTCCGGGGGGCGGCGGGATCGGACGACCCGACGACGACATCGGTCGGCCACCACCGGGGGGCGGCGGGATCGATCGACCGGTCGGCGACGGACGCCCGGGAGGAGTTGCTGCGGGACGCGGGCTCGCCGCCGGCGCGGCCGCAGCGGCAGGCGCGGCGGGACGGGCGGCGGGGCGACCCTCGGCGGGCAACGGCCGGGCAGCGACCGGAACGACGGGAGTGATCTGTGCTGCAGGTGCGACGGGGGCGGGGGCCTCGACCGCGGCCGGACGATGCTCGCCGGGAACGGGTCGGCTGCTGGTGATGCGGCGCGGCTCGTCGTCGTCGCGTGCGGCCGGCTCAGCGGCTGGTGCCGCCGGTGCAGCGGGGGCTGCCGGCTCGACAACAACGACCGGTGCAGGTGCAGGTACCGGTGCCGGCTTGGGCGCCACGACCGGTTCGGCCACGACGGCCGGCTCGACGGGTGCTGGGGCTGGCGCTGGTTCGGGCTTCGGTTCGACCTCGACCTCGACGGCTGCGGGTGCTGGTGCGGGTGCGGCCTGCTTCGCCACCGCCTTCTTCACCGGTTCGTCGGACTCCACGGCTGGCTCGACAGCAGGCGCGGCGGCCTTGGCGGCTGCCACCTTCTTCGCTGCGCCCTTCTTGACGGGCTTGACCTCCTCGGGCTGTTCCTCGCGGGTCAAACCATCACGAATTGCGCGACGTTCTAGCCGATCGGCCTGTGCCTCGATGAGGGTGCTCGAGTGGGTCTTCACACCCACACCCATGTTGTCGCACAGCGCCATCATTTCGGCGTTGGTCATTCCGAGCTTCTTGGCGAGCTCGTGCACGCGCATGTTTTTCGCCAAAACCAGTTCAGCCTTTCGTTGGCATCGGCGTGCCGGAGTGTGTTCCGGTGGCCGGTAAGTCTCTCATGTTGGTGATAACGCTTTCGAATGGGATCCGCAACGTGTCGAGTGTGGAACCAGACACGTCACGCCTCCACGCCCGGGCAAAGGCCTTGCGTCGCACGGCTGTGTCGAAACACTCGATCGAGCACAACCACGCGCCGCGCCCCGGAGATGTGCGACCGACCGTCGGCCCACCGGCACCCAGCGCGCAGCGGACAAGCTGCTGTTGGGGACGATGATCCCGACATCCGATGCACATCCGGACGGGAACCTTGCCTGAATCATTCTGCTGCGTTGTCACCGTCTCCTTGTGTTGCTGCTACCTCTACCGGCGCTTCGGTTGCGTCAGCGTCTTGGACTGCTTCGGGCGGCGGAGCATCGCCCGCTGCTTGCGCATTCCATTGATCCTGGGTCATCACGCTGCCATCGGCTGCGTGCCATTCCATCTCGCCGCTCTCGGTGTTGGCGACCCATTCGCCTTCTTCGTAGTCGGCGTCGGCATATTCACCCTCGGTTGT
>JAYVOI010000044.1:0-2594 GCA_043758005.1 Ilumatobacteraceae bacterium | reverse complement strand
GTTCGTGGCGACGGTCTCAAGCAGCTCGATCCGCCGCTCTGCGCTCAGCTCCGGCCACTGCGCGATGGTGTCGGCGAGGACGGAAGGATCGTCGAGGGCGGCCACTGCCGGGGTCAGGTGGTTGGCGCCACGCTGCTCCAACAGGGCAGTAACGGTGGCCCGGTATTCGCGAGCGAGGTCGGTCGTGCGCTCATCGGGCGCATCGGGCTCGATGATCTCCGCCTCGACCCAGAGGGCTGCGCCAGCTGGGACACTCGGGGTGGCCCGCCCGACCACAGGACCGGGAACCCCGGTACCGATGCGGGCCCGCCGCAGGCCACGCACCATGATGGCGTGTTGCCCGTTGGGCAGCTCGCCCGACGTCTCGATCGAGGCCACGACACCGTAGCGGGCGAACCTTCCGTCGGAGCGGGGAACAACCAGGAACTCGTTGCCGTTGTCATGGGCGGCAGCGATTGCCACGCGCTCTTCGTCGGAGTCGATGGCGATGGTGAAGACCGCATGCGGGAGCACTACAGCTGCATCGAGGGGCAGGACGGGAAGCGTCACGACGGTAGGGGCAGTGATCGTAGGCATGGGGTACTCCTGAGAGATCGGCGGGCAAGATGTAATCTTGTAAGCAAGCTAACCGGCGGAGGCCGTTGCGCATTCCCGGCCCACGATTGCGAAGGTCTCCACCGAACCGCCGTCGGTCCGTCGCGGTCGGTTCGGTTCGCACCGACGTGGCCAATCCTGCGATGATTGATCGAGCTGCGTTGTCCCCGCTGTTCGCCCCGTTAGGAAGCCATGTCCAATCTGATCCCTATCGTCGACTACCTGGTGCTGGGCGACTCGCCCCATCTCGTCGCCAATGAGTGCACGTCCTGTGGAGCTCGCTTCTTCGACCGGCGCAACGCCTGCGCCGGCTGCTTCGGCACCGAATTCAAGAAGGTCGCGGTCGCCACCGACGGCGAGGTTCGGGCGTTCACGATCGTGGCCTTCGCCGCTCCCGGCGTGGCCGTGCCGTTCGTGTCGGCAGTGGTCGACTGCGCCGGCACGAGCGTACGGGGCAACATCATCAATACTGCGCCCGATCCCGATCACGTCAAGCTCGGCATGAAAGTTCGGCTCGCCACCACTTCCGTCGGCACCGACGACGACGGTACCGAAGCCATCAGCTTCGGCTTCGAACCCATCAGCTGAATCACCCCCCGACCAACCCGTAAGAAAAAGAGGCAGCCATCATGGCCAGCGATGACATCTGGATTCTCGGCATCAAGATGACCAAGTTCGGCAAGCACGCCGACAAAGACACCGTCGACCTCGCCGCCGAAGCGGCGATGGCCGCCATGGCTGACGGAGGAGTGACCATGCGCGACATGGGAATCCTCGCCGCGGGCTGCCTGATGGGCGGCGGCGGTCTCGGCCAGCAGCTCCAGAAGCAGATTGGCCAGACGGGTATTCCCGTCTACAACGTGTCGAACGCGTGTGCCACCGGCGCCACCGCTTTGCGTACCGCGATCATGGCCCTGAAGGCCGGCGAGTGCGACATGGGTCTCGCCGTGGGCGTCGAGAAGCTGGCCGGTGCCGGTCTGCTGGGTGCCGGCGGACGCCCGAAGTCCGACAAGAACGTCTACGCCCCTGCGGGCCGCTACGGCGCCGTCGTGCCGACCGACGGCCGGATCGGCACGGACAATATGCCCGGAGTCTTCGCTCAGGTCGGCATGGAATACGGCCACAAGTACGGTGGAACATCGTTCGAGCTCTTCGCCAAAATCTCGGAGAAGAACCACATGCACTCGACGCTCAATCCGCTAGCGGCCTACTCGAAGGCGATGAGCCTCGAGCAGATCATGGGCGACATGATGATCGCGTATCCCAACACCCGTCCGATGTGCTCGGCCAACTGTGACGGCGCTGCTGCGGCGGTGGTCGTTACCGACGCCAAGCTCAAGACGCTGTCACTCGAGCAGCAGCGCCGAGCCATCAAGGTGTCGGCGTCGGTGCTCACCAGCGACCCGTACGAAGAGGCCTGTCAGATCCTGCCCAACGTCAACACGCTCACGAGGCGCGCCGCCAAGCAGGCCTACGAGCAGGCCGGCATCGGCCCTGACGACCTGAACCTGGTCGAACTGCACGACTGCTTCGCCACCGCCGAGCTCGTCCACTACGACAACCTGATGCTCTGCGAAGAGGGCGGCGCCGTCGACTTCTTCGAGTCCGGTGCTCCTTTTCGTGATGGCAGCAAACCCGTCAACGTGTCGGGCGGCCTGCAGTCGAAGGGCCATCCGATCGCCGCCACCGGTATCGCCAACATCTGGGAGGTCTGCCACCACCTGCGGGGCGAGGCCGGTCCCCGTCAGATCGAAGGCGCCAAGGTCGGTCTCGCCCACGTGATCGGGCTCGGCTCGGCGTGCGGCATCCACATTCTAGAAAAGTCGTCCCTCTGAGTTCAGGCGCCCGTCGGTCGGTCGCATTTCGGTGACCGGCCGGCCCCGCCGATGCTCAACATGGGTGTCGGCCCGTTCCACCATCGCCACCAGCCTTGGCGGCGGCCATTTTGGCCCGCACCTGAGGCAGGCGCAGCGGTGGAACGGTTGGGGGCGGCTGACGCC
>JAYVOI010000043.1:0-6163 GCA_043758005.1 Ilumatobacteraceae bacterium | reverse complement strand
ATCGCGGTGCGCGGCGCCCAGCCAGGCGACACGCTGATGGTCCGTATCCTCGACATGCGGCCCCGGCTGGCGTACGGCAGCAACTGCGCCGCCAACTGGGGATTGCTGTACGACGAGTTCGGCAAGGAGCGGATCACGATCTATCAGCTCAGCGAGCCGGGCGCAGCCGGAGACGCGTTCGGGACGTTGGCCGAGCCGGCGTTCGCCTACGACTTCACGACCCGCCCGATGTACGACATCCCGGGCGTGGTGACGCCACCCGATCCGAGCGCCCGGCAACCGTTCAGCCGGCGAGTGAGCGTGCCCGTTCGACCGCATTTCGGCGTGATGGGCGTCGCACCTGCCGCACCCGGCCGGCACTCCAGCACCCCGCCCGGCGTGTTCGGGGGCAACGTCGACAACTGGCGCATCGGTCCGGGAGCCACCGCGTGCTATCCCGTCTTCGCCGACGGAGCGATGTTGTACGTCGGCGACCCCCACTTCGCCCAGGGCGATGGCGAGATCTGTGGCACGGCGATCGAGGCGTCACTGACGGCTCGCATCCAGGTCTGGATCGAGCCCTCGCTCGGCGTGACGTCACCATTGCTGGAGACCGCCACGTCGTGGTTCACCCACGGCTTCGGTGGCGGTCTCGACGCGGCAATGCGAATGGCGGCAACACAGATGCTGTGGCTCATGCGGACGCACTTGCAGTTGAGCGCCGACGACGCCTACTCGCTGGCCTCGGTGGCGATGGATCTCGGTGTGACACAGGTCGTCGATGCAACGCTCGGCTGCCACGCCGGGATCAGTCGGGAGATCTTCATGACCTGAGAACGTCTGCTCCGGGAGCGGTCGTGGGTATCACTGCCTCGACACGACTCGGAGACCTATGACAACGACCGTCTCGGCATCGGCGACATCCTCCGAACGCGGCTTTCGGCTGATCGCCGAGTCGATCCCCCACATCGTGTGGACCCTCTCGCCTGATGGTTCGACGGCCTACGTGAATCGGCAAGCGACGATGTATGCCGGCTCGCGAGCCAGTCAGATTCATGGCTGGGACTGGTTGTCGCTGACGCATCCCGACGATGCCGACGAGGCACGAGTTGCATGGGAGCTCGCTGTTCTGGCGGAGAACTCGTGCAACCTCGACGTTCGCCTCCGACGTTTCGACGGCACCTACCGCTGGCACGCGCTGCACTGTGCCCCCATCCGCGACGCCGACCGCGTGCTGATCGAATGGATCGGGACCGCGACCGACATCGACGACGCCAGGCGACGCGAGGACGCCCTTCACCGCGCTGAACGCCATTCGAGCGAGACCTTGCAGCTGCTCGAGCTCCTGCAATCCAAGGCGCCGGTCGGCTTCGGGTTCGTGGACCGGAACTTCAAGATGATGCACCTCAACGAAACGTTGGCCAGGGCGGCCAGCGGACTGACGGTGGCCGAGCTGCTCGGTCGATCGGTTGCCGACATCGTGCCCGAGATGTGGCCAGAGCTCGAGGTGTCGTACCGGCGCGTGCTCGACGAAGGGCTGGAAATCCTGAACGTGAGGATCGACGGCCCGTCGACGCCGGACCCCGCAGACCGGCATCGCTATCTGACGAGCCACTACCCGGTCAGCTTGGACGGCGAGATCATCGGGATCGGTCTCGTCGTGGTCGACATCACGGCCCGCACGCACACCGACGAGGCGCTGCGCTTCCAGGCCGAGCTCCTCGCCGCCGCCGGTCAGGCCATCGTCGCCGTGGACGTCAACCGCATCGTGATCTACTGGAACCGAGCGGCCGAGGAGATGTACGGCTGGTCGACGGAGGAGGCCATCGGACGCCCATCTGTCGAGCTGATCCCCCGCGCCGAGGCTCCCGACCGCGCCACCACGATGCTCGACACGATGCTCGGCGGGCGGACCTGGGCGGGCGACTACGACGTCACGCTCCGCGACGGCAGGCTGATCACGGTCTTCGTCACCAACACTCCGGTGTTCGACCAAGCCGGAACGCTGGTGGCGGTCATCGGCTCGTCGATCGACATCAGCGAGCGCAAGTCGGCCGAAGCGTCAGCGCGCCGTTTGGCCGCAATCGTCGATGGTTCCGGCGATGCGATCTTCGGCACGACCAACGACGGGCTCGTCACGAGCTGGAACGCCGCGGCGGTCGACCTCTTCGGATACACGGCCGAGGAGATCCTCGGTCGCCCGATCTCGATCATCGCGCCGGGCGACCAGGTCCTCGAGCAGAGCGGAATGCGCGAACGCCTTTGCGCAGGAGGCGGCCACGAGCACCTCGAGACCACCCGGCGCCGCAAGAACGGCAGCATGGTCGACGTCTTGATCACTGCCTCGGCGTCGCGGGACGAAGGAGGCGCCGTTGTCGGCCTCTCGGTCATCGCCCAAGACATCACGGAGCGAGTGGCAGTCCAGCGTTCGCTCGAAGCGAGTCGACGACGACTCGCCGAGGCCCAGCACACGGCTCAACTCGGTAGCTTCGAGTTCGACGCCGCGACGGGTGAACTGACCTGGTCGGAGGAGTACTGCCGCATCCTGGGCCTCGACCTCGACGTGACGCCGGATCGTGACCTGTTCGTGTCGATGGTCCACCCGCACGACGTCGCTGCCGTGTCGGCGATGTGGGCCACTGCCGCTCGAGGCGGCCGCCCGGTCGACATCGAGTTCCGAATCATTCGTGCCGACGCGCAGGTCCGCTCCATGCAGGCCCATGCCGTGCCGGAGATCGCCCCCGACGGTTCGATCATCAGAGTGGTCGGGACGATGATGGACAGCACCGACCAGGTCGAGGCCGACCGTGTGCGGCGAGCAGCGGAGCTGCGGTTCGAGATCGGTTTCGAGCAGTCGGCAATCGGCGCGGCGATCTCCGACCTTCATGGCATTCCGATTCGAGTGAATCCGGCTGCATGCCTGTTCTTCGAACGCGACGCGTCGCTGCTGGTCGGACGAAGGTGGACCGACTACACCCACCCCGACGAGATCCCGTTGGGCCAAGCCATCTTGAGCCGCCTCGCAGACGGTCACGACACGTACGCCGACGAGCGCCGATTCCTGCGGCCGGGAGGCAGTGTGGTGTGGGCGCTGACGCACGTGACGCTGGTGCGCGACGAGTTGGAAGAGCCGGAGTACTTCTTCGTGCAACTGCAAGACATCACCGAGCGCAAGGCGATGGAGGATGAGCTCGCCCACCAGGCTCTGCACGACTCACTCACCGGCCTTCCCAATCGCGCCTTGCTGACCGATCGTCTGGTGCAAGGACTTGCTCGCTCACGACGAAACGGCTCGCGGCTGGCCGTCATGTTCCTCGACATCGACCAGTTCAAGGTCGTCAACGACTCGCTGGGCCACAACGCAGGTGACGACCTGCTCCGGCACGCCGCGTCCCGGATCGCTGGAGCGATCCGCCCCGGCGACACCGTGGCGCGGTTCGGCGGCGACGAGTTCGTCGTGGTGTGCGACGACGTGACGCAGTTCCAGACCGAGCAGGTCGCTGAGCGCGTGCTCGACGCGCTGCGTCATCCGTGGCAGATCGGGACCCATGAGATGCACATCACCGCCAGCTTGGGGATTGCGATCGCTGATCGCACTGCGACACCCGAGAGCCTCCTGCGGGACTCCGACGCTGCCATGTACCTGGCCAAAGACCGCGGGCGGGGTCGCATCGAGATGTTCGACGAGGCGCTGCGATTCAAGGCCAATCGGCGCCTGGCCACTGCCTCGGCCCTGCACGGCGCGCTCGACCGCGACGAGTTCGTCGTCCAGTACCAACCCGTCGTCGATCTGGTGACCGGGGAGATGATCAGCGCCGAGGCACTCGTGCGATGGAATCATCCCGAGCACGGCCTGGTGACCCCCGAGGACTTCATCACCCTGGCCGAGGAGACCGGGCTCATCGTCCCGATCGGCGCCCGTGTGCTCGAACAGGCCTGTCACGACCTTGCCGCGTGGCAACGACTGGTGGCCTCGATCGATCACCGCCCGCGGTTGTCGATCGCGGTCAACCTCTCCGTTCGCCAGATGCTGGAACCCGATATCGCACTCTTGATCGCGAGTGTGCTCGACCGGACGGGTGTGCACCCCGGCGATCTCTGCCTGGAACTGACCGAGAGCGTCTTCATGGAGGACGTCGCCTACTTCGAGCGGACGCTCGGTGGCCTCAAGGCCCTCGGCGTCGAGTTGTCGATCGACGACTTCGGAACGGGCTACTCGTCGTTGAGCTACCTCAAGCTGTTCCCCGTCGACGGGGTCAAGGTCGATCGCGTCTTCGTCGACGGTCTGGGGACCGATCCGCACGACACCGCCTTGGTCGCCGCCATCGTCGCGATGGCCAGCGCCCTCGATCTCGAGGTGACCGCAGAAGGGGTCGAGACACGCGAGCAGTTGCGCGGCCTCAAAGCGCTGGGTGTGCCGAGAGCACAGGGCTTTTTCCTCGCCCGACCGAGGCCGGCGGAGGAGATCTCCGAGCTGATCACGCAGTGCCACCGTTGGGATGTCGACTGACGCTGATTTCGTGCGTCTGCGACGTGTAGCGCGCACTCCGATAGTTCCGCCCATCCCGTGACACTCGTCTCGCACGCGCCACACGTTCATCCACATCATCGGATGACAGGAGCGCGAAACCCAGTGCCGAATGGCCTCCAAGGATCGGGCATGATGGCATCTCATGGCAGCGCCCCCGCACTCGTTGCGCAGCGAGCCAGGGTTCGTTCGCTGGGCGTCGGCAGAAGGCGTGTCGATGGTCGGCAGCGCCGTCACCGGAGTGGTCTTGCCGTTGGTCGTCTATCAGATCACCGGCTCCGCGGCACAGACCGGGGCGCTGTTCGCCTTCCGCGTCGTGCCCTACTTGCTGTTCGGTCTCGTTGCAGGCCCGATTGCCGATGGCGGCAACCGGCGCCGGCTGATCATCGGCGGCAACCTCGTCGAGGGCGCGCTCGTTGCGACCATCCCAATCGCCGACCTGTTCGGTGATCTGACCATCGCCCAGATCTACGTCGTGGCGCTGCTTGCCGCCACGGCGTTCGTCTTCTCCGATGCCGCCGTGTTCGGCGCGGTGCCCGTGCTCGTCGGGCCCGAGCGGCTCCCCGCAGCCAACGGTGCGCTGTCGAGCCTGTCGTCGTGCCTACGCAGTCGCAGCCGCCGCGATGCTGGTGTCGTCGGGCGGTGCGATCGTGGCGCTGCGAACGGGGCGATCAACGCCGGTGGGGCAACCGGTCGAGGAAGCGGAGCGCCGCCTGTGACGACTCCTGACGCCACAGATCGACGACGTCGACGGGCGCGTCCACATCCACTTCGACGACCATTGCGTCGGCGAGCTCGGTGAGGCGCAGATGCTGGCGGTCGAGCATGTCGTCGACGGCGATTCCGCACAGATCGGCGATGATCAGCTTGAGGAGCAGCTCGCTGCGGAGATCGCGGAGATGCCCGACCGGCGTGTCGAGCCACTTGCGAAGCTGCGCCCGCCCGCTGCGGGTGGCGGCCAGGATCGTGCGGTTGCCGCCCGCGATACCCGGCTCCTCCCCCACCGCGTGGAGGAATTCGCGGGTCGCCAACTGGTCGAGCGACCGGTACGTCAGGGCCCGCGACATCGACCACACTCGACCGATGTCGCCCGTCGGCTTCAATCGCGCCGCAATGGCGAAGCCGTGCGTAGGTTCCGGATACAGGATCCCGAGGCAGGCCCACTCGCCGAGCAGCAGGTGTTGTGCGGTCGCGCGGGCCACCGTCAGGCGTCGCTCGGGTCCGTGACCAGATCGAGCGCAAGGCTGTTCATGCAGAACCGCTGACCGGTCGGAGCCGGGCCGTCGGGGAAGAGGTGACCAAGGTGCGACCCGCACCGCTTGCAGCGGACCTCGGTGCGGATCATCCCGTGGCTGGCGTCTTCGATCAGATCGACCGCGTCGGCAGCCTTGGTTTGGTAGAAGCTCGGCCAGCCGCTGCCTGACTCGTACTTGGCGGTCGAGTCGAACAGTTCGGCCCCGCAGGCCGCGCAGTGGTACGTGCCGTCCGAGTGCTCGTTGACGTACTTGCCACTCCAGGCCCGTTCGGTTCCGGCCCGACGCAGCACCTCGTACTGCTCCGGCGTCAACGTCGCACGCCAATCAGCTTCGCTGCGTTCGATCTCAGGCATCTCAAATCCTCCGTAGGGACCCTGCGGCATGTGTGGGCCGCTGGGAT
>JAYVOI010000042.1:0-2598 GCA_043758005.1 Ilumatobacteraceae bacterium | reverse complement strand
TGGTGGCGATGTCGCTGCTTCCCCACCTGGCCGACGGCACCATCGAACTGACCGCACCGGTCGCTCGCTACCTGCCCGGCTTCGGCGACAACGGCAAGGAACACGTCAGCGTGCTGCAGTTGTTGACGATGCAGGGTGGGTTCCCGCAGGCCCCGATCGGCCCCGACCGGTGGGGCACCAGCGAGGGGCGACGCCAACAGTTCACGGAATGGACGCTCGCCTGGCCGGCCGGGACGCGCACCGAGTACCACCCGATCGCCGCCCACTGGGTCATCGCCGAACTGATCGAGACGCTGTCCGGCCGCCACTACGTCGACGTGGTCAACGAGCGAGTTGCGGCACCAGCCGGGGTACCAGCGGTGCTGGGCCCGTCCGAGCTCGGGCCCATCACGACGATCCGAACCGCGGGATCCGTGCCCAACCATGCAGAGCTGCTCGCCGACTACGGCCGGCAGGACCTGGTTCCCGACACGACCGTGTCACCGGAACTGTTGCTGAGCCTCAACGACCCGCGCGCCCAGGCCGCGGCGATACCGGGCGGTGGCGGCATCGCCCGGGCCGTCGACATCGCCTCGATCTACCAATCGTTCCTGCACAACCCCGGCGACGCGCACCCCGCCGCGTGGCTCGCGGACGCACGCGGCACGATCCGCAACGGCAGCATCATGGCCACCGACGGGACGGCCGCCAACCGCACCATCGCCGGTGTGGTGTCCGGCGCCGACGGAATGAACGACTACCGCTGGATGCCGCACACCCCACGGGCATTCGGCCACGCCGGCGCGGGCGGGCAACTGTGCTGGGTCGACCCCGACAGTGGGATGTCGTTCTGCTTCCTCCACGACACGCTGCAACTCAACCCGGGCCACGACCTGCGGCGCTGCCGCGACCTGAATGCGCTCGCCATGGCGTGCGTGCGTCCGTAGCATCGTCGCAGTGACCTCGGACCAACAGCGGGCCGCCGCGCAACAGCGCGGCATCGTCGCCGGTGTCGCCGCCTACCTGGTGTGGGGCGCCCTGACGCTGTACTGGCGCCACCTCGAAGCCTTCGACGCCGTCGAACTGATCGGATGGCGGGTGATCTGCTCGGCAGCGATCATGGCCATCGTGCTGTCGGTCAGCCACCGATGGCAGCACCTCCGCCCCCTGCTGACCGACCGCGGCCTGCTTCGAACGGTGGTGCTCAGCGCGGTGATCCTGGCGGTGAACTGGACGGCCTACGTGTGGGCCGTCGTGCACGACCACGTGATCGAGACCGCCCTCGGTTACTTCCTGGCCCCGCTCGGCACCATGGCCGTCGGGGTGGTGGTGCTGCACGAGAAGGTCAGCCGGGCCCAGGAGTTCGTGTTCGTGCTCGCCCTCATCGCTGTCGGCATCCTCACCTTCAGCTACGGCCGCGTGCCTTGGCTGGCGTTGATCATCGCCACGTCGTGGGTGCTGTACGGCTACCTGAAGAAGCACGTGCCGTTGACACCGGTCGACAGCATGGCCGCCGAGAGCTTCATCGTGCTCGTCCCGGCCATCGCCGCGGTCACCATCCTGGCCGGCGGCGCCACCAGCATCCCGCACTCGGCAACCACGGCTCAGTTCGCGCTGGTGCTGTGCAGCGGCCTGGCGACGATCGTGCCGCTGACATTGTTCGCCTACGCCGCGCAACGCATGCCGTTGACCGTGATCGGGCCGCTCAACTACATCGTGCCGACCATCAACTTCTGCCTCGGTTGGCTGGTGTTCCACGAGGCGCTGCCGGCGTCTCGCGTGGTGGGCTTCGCCCTGGTGTGGCTCGGTTTGGTCATTGCCACCGCCGACGCGGCGCGGCGGTCTCGGAGCAGAGCGGTCGTGACCGACCCCATTCCGGTCGCGTGATCAGGCACACTGGTGCCTTCTTCGAAGGGGACCATCATGAAACCGATCATCACTGGACTACTCGCGTCGATCGCCGCCCTCGGGCTGCTGGCAGGGTGTGGCAGCGACGCGAAGTTCAGCGCGACGACCGCCTCCGGCGCAACGAGCGACTCCACGCCGATCACCGGCTTCGTCTTTCCCGAGGAGCTCACCATCCCGGCGGGCGCATCGATCCCCAGCGGGGCGAGCCTTCCCACAGCGGCGATCGACGCCATGATCGCCCAGTTCGAGGCGGCCGGGATGAAGGTCGACAAGGCCTGCTTCACGGCGTTGTTGAAAGACGACTCGCTGCGCAAGCTGGTCGAGGCCGGCGGCACGCCGAATCAGGACGTGATCAAGAAGTTCTTCAGCTGTCTGGCGACCTGATCGAGCGGCCCCACGCGGGCCGCCCGATCAGTGCCGCGATCAGTGCTCGTATTGGGTGATCGGATCACCGATCTCGGTGAACGTGCCCGATGCGGCGCTCCACTGCAACACCTGCAACGTCTCGAAGGCGAACGGGTCGTCGGCGCCGTTCATCTTGTACTGCGCGCCGGGGCGAACCAGCGACGGCGTGTAGGTGAGGTTGCGCGCCGCCTCGATGATCGACTTGCGGCTGAGCGTGCCCGACTTCAGTGCTGCGTTCAAGATGGCCACGGTCGACTCGCCGACGCTCCAGCCGGCCTCGGTCACGCCGGGGTCACCGGCAAGGCC
>JAYVOI010000041.1:0-6172 GCA_043758005.1 Ilumatobacteraceae bacterium | reverse complement strand
GAGCAGCGCATGGGTGCGGTGCGGGGATGCGCGGTCGAGCGCGCCGTGGTGCTCCAAGTTCGTTCCTGGAGGACCGACAGGACATTGCCCGACGGGTCCTTGAACCAGGCGATGAATGGCCCATCGGTGCGGAACACGCCGAGGTCGTCCTGGCCGAGGCCTTCGTACTGTTCGAATCGGACGCCTCGTTCGGACAACGAGACCACGGTGCTGTCGATGTCGTCGACTTCGAAGTTGAGGACGGTACAGCTCGCTGCGGTCACTGTCAGCGCTTCAGATCGGTTCGACCACTGATCCCTCTGGACGGCGTCGCGAACAGAACCGTCGTTGCTGCGTCTAGGAGTCCTGGGCGGCGAGTAGCAGCGTGGCGAGCGGTTCGAGCGTGGCCACGAGCTCGTCGAGCTCGTCGGCTTCGAGGCTCTCGTAAGGCTTCGCTGCGAGGTCGTCGGTGAGCGCCTCGACCCGCTGTTTGACAGCGCGGCCCGGTTCGCTCAGCCAACCGTCATCGCCGATCAGGTGGCGGTCGCGCATCCCGTCGATCACAGCGGCGAGCTGCCGTACGGGGAGGTGGTGGATGCGTCCGAACTTCTCCGCGGGCATGTTCATGTCGAGGGCGAGGAGGACGTGCGCCTCGAGGCCGCCGACTCCCTCGGTCATGAGGGCGGCGATGTGCCCGTCGCCGCGGTGCTCGCGCAGCAAGGAAGCTGCATGGAAGAAGCGGGCCACCACGTCGTCGGGGATCGGGATCGCGCGCAGCGCGGCGTACATGGGCCGGCCCTCGCTCGGTGCACTGGTCGCAGCCCTGAGCAGCAGTTCAGTGGCGCGTGCGAAGGGGGGAGAGTCGACGTGATCGCCGAGGATTCGTCGCAACGCGTTCACACAGCCCTTCTGACGAGCGGCGATCGCGGCCTCGGGCGTGGTCGTGTGCCAGACCTTCGGAATGTGGCGGGCCACCTCGCCGGGAGCGAAGTTGTAGAAGAGCGCGTCCACCAGGTTCGCTGAGGCGAGACCGAGGGGCGCCGCCCGTCCGGCGAAGTAGGTGTCCCAGTAGTTGGTGAACCCCAGGGCGAACATGGCCTCGTTGGGCTCGTCAGCTGAGTAAGGGATGACACCGATCGGCTCGACCAGCTCGAACATCCGGCGTGCCATCGATGTCATGGCCGAACGCTTTCTTCCGGCCCTCGATGACGCTGTTGGATCGTGGTGGGGTGGGAGGTTCGGCCAGCGGGTCGTTCGAGGCGTGACGTTGCTCACGTCGGTCACCGACCGTGTTGACGGACTCGGTAGTGGAGGTGCGTGATCCCGGGAGCGTCGACGATCCGAGTGAGTTCGAGTTCGATGTGGTCGGCGCTCAGATGGTCGAAGAGTCGCCGGCCCTGGCCGAGCAGGACGGGGACGACGTGGATCTCCATCTCGTCGAGCAGGCCGGCGCGCAAGCAGTGTTGGGCGGTGTCGGCGCCGTGCAACATCACGTTGCGGTCACCCGCCGCGGCCTTGGCCTGGGCGACGGCCGATTCGATGCCGTCGGTCACGTACGTGATCGTCGCCGGGCCGGTCGGTGGGTCCTCGGGTGGCTGATGGGTTGGGACGAAGATCGGCACTACATCGTGATGATCACCGTTCCAGTGCCCGGCGATGTCGAAGGTCCGACGGCCAACGAGGACCGCGCCGGTGGCGATGAGCTCGTCGAACACTGGGCCACTCGGGCCGTCGGGCCGGTACGAGCGAGGATCGCCGCCGCCGTCGGCGAGCCAGGCGTGCAGCCGCTGTCCGTCGATGCCGAGCCCGTCGTCGGGGCCGTCGTTGGGTCCGGCGATGAATCCGTCGAGGGACATCGACATGTCGAGGACGAGGTTCCCCATGAGTTGCTCCGTTCCTTTCGGTGCCGCCGATGGGCGGCGGCGGTTGCGGTCAGTTGCTGGTCGGCCGGTAGACGTGGATCGCCGTACCGGACCGGTGGAAGTGCTTGGTCAGCACTCGAATGGTTCGAGGACGCCGTCGAGGTCTGACTCGCGTAACGGCGGAACGAATTAGTCGAACGGATCGGACTCCCGGTCGATGTGGCACCTCGACATCTGCATGTCGGTCATCTCCACGTCGAGCTCGGGTGCGCCGGCGACCGCGCGAAACACGTCGCGCGCTCCGGCATCGACGAAGTAGTACCCCACCGATGTTCATCATGCCGGCCACCGTTGGTTCGGGGTGGTCATGGTCACGTTCCTTGGTCTCGGTGGAACAACATCTCGAAGTAGTGCCGCAAGTGACGGACGCTGTCGCGTGCGAGTTCGGGATCGTCGGCCGCTTTGCTCACGACGAACGCTCCCTGCAGGACGGTCTGGGTGTGACGGGCGAGGCTCGCCGCGCGTGTCGCGACATCGGTCGCATGCGGTTCCGCATCATGGAGCGCAGCGGCGATGTCGCCCTCGAGCGTCTCGGCGTGACCGAGGATGCTCGCAGCGCAGGCATCGCGAATGGCCGGGTGGGTGGCGTACGCCTCCTGCACCATCGTGCCGGCGAGGCACGTGTAGCGCTCGATCTCGGCCCCGATGAGTGACGACCGGAGATCGAGGTAGCCGAGCACGCGGTCGGCCGGATCGGCGTGCTCGTGGTACGCCGCCTCGGCGAACAGTCGGCCCGTGGTCACCGACCAGTAGTCGGCCGCCGCGATCGCGAGGTCCTCCTTCGATGCGAAATGGTGGAAGAACGCGCCTTTCGACACGCCCGCGGCCGCGCACAGGTCGTCCACGGTCGTGGCGTGAAGACCTTGGGTCCGCACGACTGCCACGGCGGCATCGAGGAGGAGCCCTCGACTAGAGCTTCGGGAAGTGGTCGGCACTCGTCACACCATACCGACTAGTTGGTACAGTTGTCAACCTCGGGTCTCCGGGTGAGTGACACCGCCGAGAGAACCCGACTCGACGACGTCGAGGCGGATGAGCGCTGCGGACGCATGACGAGGATTCGGTCGGTTCTGCTCCATGGCGGGGCCCCGAGCCGCGGATTCCGAGGGGTGGGATCTACGTCGATTGTGCCGACGTGCGAACTCAGATCGTTCACGAGCGAACCTGCCGTCGCCGTCGCCACCGCCGCCGCCGGTGGTCGCGTGTCGGTGTGCTCGGCTGCTCGCTCGTTCGGTTCAGTCTTGAGTTGCGGGTTGTCGTTTGGTTGCCGGTCGTCGTCTGGTTTGGTTGTCGGCGACGCGGTCGAGCCACTCGGTCATGAGGGCACGCTCTGCGTCGGTGAGCCCGTCGAGGTTGGCGACGACGATTCGAAACGCAACGACCTTGGCGGTTGTCGTGGCGTGGGCGTGGACGTGGGCGGGCGCGTCGGTGAGGATCGCCTGTCGCACGGCGTCGTACATTGCGTCTGCGACGGCGAGGTCTCGATGCTCGGGCGGCATGGCCAGCATGGTGAGCACGGCACCGGTGCCGGCAGCGTGGATGAGTTCGACGGCGCGGTGCTCTGGGATTCGTAGTCGACCGATCGCGGCGATCCGATGCACTCGACTTCGTAGGATCTCCGAGCCTGTTTCGGTGGCCGGTGACCGAACATCGCGGCTGGGGTCGGTGAGCAGGCCGAATAGCGCTGGGTTGGCGAGGCCGAACTCGATGTGGGTGTTCCAGCCGGCGCGAAGATCTGCCACCGGGTCGGCGCAGGCGACCATGATGCTCGGTCTCTACCACGCCATGCGCCGCCGCGAGTTCGCCGCCACCGGCCCCACCCTCGAACATCTGCTCGGCCGCCCTACCACCCCGGTTCGCTCGACCCTCGAAACCTTCGCCGCCCCACGTTGAACCACGGACCGCCCCGGATCTCGTTGTCGCCCGCTCGTTGACCCGCCCCACCAAGTACCGTCTGGTTGCGAGACTTGACAGTACCGGAACTGTGCGGTATCGTAACTGGTATGAGCAGTCGAGTAGCCGCACCGCCTACGGCAACAGCCGATCCGGCTGTGCCGGTGACGGGCGAGCGGCAGGTTTCGAGGGGCGGTCGCAAGCAGGACCGCTCGCGGGACGCAGACATTCTCGACGCGACGCTCGACGTGCTCGCCGATGTCGGGTTTGCCGGGTTGACGATGGACCTCGTGGCGCAGACCGCGCAGGCCGGTAAGGCCACCCTCTACCGTCGGTGGTCGTCGAAGTCCGAACTGATCCTCGATGCCGTCAGCCGGTTGAAGCACAGTCAGGTCGACATCGAGCATCTACCCGATACCGGGACGCTGCGCGGCGACCTCCTGGCGCTGTTCGAGGAGCAGTCGGCCGAGGAGGCCGAGCGGCGGATACGGGCGGTGGCCGGGGTGGTGTCGTTGATCTCCCACGACCGGTCGTTCAGCGACTCCGCCCACTCGGTCCTCGTGGAGCCGTGGGCCGACGCGCACTTCATCTTGATGAAGCGGGCGGTTGACCGGGGCGAGATCCCGGCCACCGCTGACATCAAGGCGGTATCCGAGGTCGCCCCGACGATGGCCGCCTACCGCACGTTGGTGCAACGCAAACCGTTCGATCTCGAGTTCCTGCTCTCGATGATCGACGGCGTCATCCTGCCGGCGCTCGCCAACACCTGACCCGAGCGGCTCGTCCCGCTCACCATTCGCGCAGCCACCCGTGCTGCCATCGTTCTGGCCGTCCAGGGCCGGGTACCGGGCACGAACGCGCCCGGGAACACCACCAGCAACACAAACCCAAGGAGCAACCAACCATGAGCATCAACACCGTCGTTCACATCAATCTGCGAGGCGACGCACGGGCCGCTCTCGAGTTCTACCAGTCGGTCTTCGGTGGGAACCTCGTCGCGGTGACCTACCAGGACGCCCACAACGTCCAGAACCCCGACGAAGCCAACCAGATTATGTGGGGTGAGGTCGTCTCCGACGACGGGTTCCACGTCATGGCCTACGACGTCCCCTCCGCCACCGCGTACTACCAAGGTGAGATCCGCCTACTTCGTCTCGGTTCGCGGCACCACCTCCGAAGAGATCGCCGCCTACTGGGACAAGCTCAGCGCGAAGGGCACCGTCAAGGCACCGTTGGCGCCCGCCGGTCTCTCGCCCCTCTACGGCATGGTCACCGACCAGTTCGGTGTCACCTGGGTCCTCGACGTCGCTGTCGCCTACAACCCTTCCTAGGCACCGGCCGAGAAGGCGGGCACGCGGACGGTTCGCGTGCCCGACACCCTTCGGTGGCACACCCGTACGGCTGTCGCGCAGCGCGCTGACCCACCAGCGCCCGAGACCGCGGTCGATGCCGTGATCGGGCTACCACTCGCTGAAGGCGGGTCGCGCCAGTCCGTTGCCCGCATCACGCTTCAGCCGCTCGAAAGGATGGCCACGGCCATGACAACCTGTACCGACAACACGACCGGAACAGGCCGGTGCGCCCAAACATGGTGATCGCAGCGATGTGCACGGCCGTAGTCGTGATCATCGCCAGCGTGTCGAGCGGGTTCGAACCCCGCCCCGGGCACCACGATTGAGCTGGTAGCGCGTGACTCGGTTTCCGTCGACGGCGCCGCTCACAACGAGAGTGTGGGCGTGGCCGCGCGCCTCGTCAATGCCAGGGCGCTCATCTCGCGGGCTGCGCGTCGAGGAGAAGGTGCTCGCCGGCGCGTCGGGTGTCGTGCTGCTCGAGCCACTCCGTCATGTGATCCGCGGAGAGCGGCCGGGCGAGATGATAGCCCTGGATCGCGTCGCCGCCGAGACTGGCGACGAGGCGCTGCGTGGCCTCGTCTTCGACCCCTTCGGCGACAGTGACGAGGCCGAGATTGTGGGCAAGATCGATCGTTGACTTGACGATTATCTGGTCATCAAGGTCAGCGCACATGCTACTCACGAATGACCGGTCGATTTTGAGCTCATCGACGGGGAGCCTTTTGAGGTAGGCTAGCGAGGAGTAGCCGGCGCCGTAGTCATCGATTGCGAGCCGGATCCCTTGCTCGTGAAGTTGCTGGAGTACACTAAGGCTTCGCCTCGGATCGGCCATGACAGTGGACTCAGTCAGTTCGATGGTGAGCGCGCTGGCCGGCAGACCGTGACGAACGAGGGCCGTCGCGACGAACGTGGTGAGGGATGCGTCGCTGAGGTCCCGGGCGCTGATGTTGACCGAAACGGTCAGCGACGTGTGTCCCAATGAACGCCACCGGGCGAGGTCGGCCAGACCTGCTTCGAGTGCCCACC
>JAYVOI010000040.1:0-6173 GCA_043758005.1 Ilumatobacteraceae bacterium | reverse complement strand
CATCGGCGACGCCACCAACCTCCACATCCGCAGACCCGACCACACACTCATCCCCGCCCCACCCAAAGGACACATCACCGGACCACTCCAACCAACACTCCAACTCACATGTTGACCAGTCGGCGAGTGCGGCTACACAGGGTCGGATTCGGTGGGTGGCGCAGTGGTGATGAAGTGCGCCACCGTCGGCGGGCCTGGTGGGGCGCGCAGGTCGCCTTCGTTGAAGGCACCGAGCGCCAGCACCCTCCACGCCCGGCGAACCTCGTCGCGCCGACCCGGCAGCGTCGGGGCCGTCAGGCGGTAGACCAGGCGATCGTCGCGCACATCGGTGAGCCCGACGACCGTCGCGTCGCCCGTGAGAACCAGACCGGCGGACGGATCGTCACGCAACTTGACGCCGAGTCGACGGGCGACCTCCTCGAGCAGACCGAGATCGCTGTCGCGGGCGACTTCGAGGTCGAGGAGCGCGACAGCCGACTTCGAGAGGTTGGCGACGCAGGCCACATTGCCGTGGGCAACATGCCAGACCTTGCCCTCGCCATCGCGCAGCCGCACGGCGCGCAGCGTGATCCGCTCGACCTGGCCGGTGGCGTAACCGATGTCGACCGTGTCACCGACGCCGTACTGATCCTCGGCGAGCACGAACAGCCCGGCGATCACGTCGCGGATCAGCGTCTGGGCACCGAAGGCGACCGCGCCACCGATCACGGTGGCCGTGGCGATGACCCCGCCGATGTTCACACCGAGCTCGCTGATGATCGTGATCACCGCTGTGCCCCACACGACACCGACGACGGCCGACCGCAGCGCGGACGCCAGGGCGCGCTGGCGGGCATCTGCGCGGGTGCGGTCGCTTCCCGGGAGGCCGATCGTTCGGCTCAGCAGGCGGCTCACCAGCGTGCGCAACACGATCGCGATCACGATCGCCACGACGATGATCGACAGAATTCGCAGCGGGGTCAGCAGGTGCAGTTCATCGAGTCGGTTGACCCAGGGAGGCCGCGACGTTGGCACGGTCCGACCATAGTCAAACGGGGTCAGTCATCAGGGCCAGTCGACGGCGCCGGTGGGCCGCTCTCCATCGCGACAGGCACGCCGCTAACCTGGACAACTCATGGCTGACGCGGAACCGACAGAGCCCCAGCCGGACCCGACGGAACCAACAGAGCCGCCGCAGCGGTTCCGTGGCCACCACAGCGCCGGGCAACGGCTGGTGCTGGTGGTCAACTGCGTGATCGTCGTGCTGTGCCTGGCGGGCTCGGTTGGTCTGTTGATCGGCAAGAACGCCGGCGAGAACGGCAAGAAGGTGGCGATCAACACGGGCACGACTCGACCCCCGGCGGGGGTGGCCCCGGGGCCTGCTGTCACCGCGGCACCGGGCCAGACCCTGCCCAACGACACCGGATCGGCCGAATCCTTCCCGGAGGCCGATCCCGCGGCGATGAACTTCCTCGTCACCGGCGCCGACAACTCCACCGACAAGAGTTGCGTCCTCTTGGAGGACAAGGGCGCTCGTGCCGGCGAACGCAGTGACACGATCATGGTGATCCGCCTCGACCCGGCCACGAAGCGCTCGGCCGTGTTGTCGTTTCCCCGCGACCTGTGGGTCAAGATCCCCGGTCACGGGACACAGCGGATCAATGGCGCGTACCGGCGGGACGAGCCGCAGTTGCTGATCGACACGATCAAGGCCGAGTTCGACATCAACATCGATCACTTCATCCAGATCGACTTCTGCGCGTTCCAACGGCTCGTCAAGGCGATCGGCGGTGTCGGCGTGCCCCTGGGATTCCCGGTGCGCGACGACTCGACCGGACTCAACGTGCCAGAGGCGGGCTGTCACACGTTCGAGGGCGACGAAGCGCTGAAGTACGTGCGCTCACGGCACTTCGAGTATCAGGACGACCAGGGTAAGTGGCACGAGGACCCGTCGTCGGACCTCGGTCGAATTGCACGTCAGCAGGATTTCTTGCGTCGCACGCTGACCGCAGCGTTGAAGAACGGCGTGCTGAAGCCGAAGATCATCAGCAGCCTCTATGCCTCGTACCGCGACGACGTCGTCGTCGACACGGGCATGACCATCGACAAGATGATCGAGTTCGTCGGTGTCGTCCGCAAGGTGACGGCATCGACCATCCGCACCTATCAGATCGAAGCCACGGGCAAGACGATCAGTGGCAGCGCCGTGCTGATCTGGCGCAAAGATTCGCCGAACAACGTGGCCATCCTCAACATCTTCCGCGGCCTCGCCCCCTTGGCCGACGCACCAGAGCAGGTCAAGCCGGCAGCGACCACGACCGTGCCGGAACCGACGACCACCGTGAAGTCGTCGGTGCCGCCGGGGATCACGGCGGTGCCGCCGCCCTCCGACACAACCGCACCGGTCACGGGCGACACGGCGCCACTGTCGAACGCACCGAAGACGGCCATCGTGCCGGACCCAGCGGTGGAGTGCTGAGCGGCGAATCGCCCTTCAGCGTTCGAGCACGGCTGCGAGCGCGGCGACGATCTGTGATGGGCCCGACACCGTCGCGATCCGCGCGCCGCATCGATCGGCGAAGCTGAACGCTTCGTCACAATCCTGCTCCGGTGCGACGATCACCAACTCGGGCAGCGCGGCGGCTGCGCCGAGAGCGTCGCCGTCGACCGTGGCTCGGCAGTCGCTGAGCAGGATCGCGATCGTGCGGGCCGCCCGGCTGCGGCCCAACTGCTGGCCGGCCGCACGCAGGGCGCCGGCCAGATCGGTCGTGCCATGCCCGCGCAGCACCAACAGATCGGTGACCACCTGCTCGCTCGGCTTGTCGGCATCTTGGCTCTTCACCGCTATCACGTCGTTGCCGAACGCAATCACGCTGTAACTCCGCGGTGTGCGCATGGCGACCGCGGCAGCAGCAATGGCGGCGGTGGCGAGTGGCGCTCCGCCCATCGAGCCGCTGCGGTCGACCACGAGGCACAACGCCGTATCGGGCGTCGCCCACGCCCTGATCCGCAGGCGCTCGATGTCGACCGCGATGCCGCCCGCAACGGATTCGGCGATCGCGTCGAAGCTGGCATCGAGATCGAGGTCGCCACCGTCGGGTTGATACGGCTGGCGAACGAGCTTGCCGACACCACGGCGGGTGGTGGGCCCGCGGCGGGCGAGATCCAAGAACAGTTGCGCCGCCAACCGCTTGGCCTTCTCGCGGAGCCGTTGGTCCGTCGCTGCCGTCAGGTCGGCCAGCATCGACAGGGTTGCGTCGGGATCGTCGACGAGGCCATGTTGAACCGCAGCGTCGTCGAGCTCGCCGACATCGGGGGACATCTGTTGGAAGCGCGGGTTGTGGGCAAGTTCGCGACGCGACGTCGTCCGCCGGCGCGACTGGGCGATGGCAGCGTCGGCCTGAGCGGCTTCTTGGGCTACCAGGCTCGGCGCGTGGCCCCGTTCGGGGCTGTCACTTTTCCCACTGCGTCCGGTGTCTCGACGAAGACCTGGTACCACAGCTCGGTGACGATCGCTTCGGCGCTGCGAGACACGCCCTCGCGGAGGCGCAATCGACCCGACAAGGCGACGATCGCGCTGTCGAGCCCGACATCGAAGGCTGTAGCAGTGGAGTGGCGCAGTGGCGCGAGCGACGCTGCCACCGCGGCGATGTCGATTGCACCGCGCACCGACGAGCCGATGCGCACGTCGGGATGTGTTCGCGTCAGGCGGACGACCTCGACCACGTTGGCGAGCCACGCCGGGTCAGGCGCCGGGTCGGTCAACCTGACGACGATTGCCTGCTCGTCAGGCGCCGACTGATAGTCGACCGACAGCCGGCACACCCGGTCGTAGACCGCACTGCTGATCCGCGCCGTACCGATGGCGTCGAAGGGGTTCATCGCCGCCACGAGCCGGAACCCGGGCCCGGCCACGACCCTGCCGAGCCGCGGCACGTGCAACTCGCGCTCGCTCATCACCGTGATCAGCACGTTGAGCGTCTCTTCCGGGATGCGGTTGATCTCCTCGATGTACAGCAGCGAGCCGTCACGCATCGCCGACACCAACGGGCCGTCGACGAACACGTCGGGGTCGTAGCCATCGACCAACACCCTGGCGGGATCGAAGTGGCCGACCAGCCGGGCCGGTGTCAGCTCGGCGTTGCCCTCGACGAACTCGAAGCCGAAGCCCAACTCGTCGGCAACCGCACGCAACAAGGTGCTCTTGCCGGTGCCCGGAGGGCCTTCGAGCAGCACGTGACGATCGGCGGCCAGTGCCGCAACGACCAACTCGACTTCCCGTTCGCGCCCGACGACGCGGCCCAACACCCGCTCGACGAGAGCGGCGGCGTCAGCCACGGATCACTCGTACACCAGCACGCCGCGGATGTTCTTGCCCGCATTCATGTCGGCGTACCCATCGTTGATGCCCTCCAGCGGGTAGGTGCGGGTGACCAGCCCATCGAGGTCGAGCTGGCCCTGTGTGAACAGCTCCATCAACATCGGGATGTCTTTGCGCATGTTGGCGGAGCCGAACAGCGAACCGATCAGCTGCTTCTCCTGCAGGGTCAACAGCACCGCGGGAATCGAAATCGTCTGCTCCGAGGTCGGATGGATGTTGGTGATGACGATCTTGCTGCCTTTGCTGGCCAACCAGAACGCCTGACCCAGTACCTCGCCATTGCCGACGCCCATGGTCATGATCACCTTGTTGAACCCACGGTTCCAGGTGCTGGTAGCCAGGTCACCGAGCGCATCGTTGATCGACGCATAGGTGTGTGTGGCCCCGAACTCCATCGCCTTCTCGCGCTTGAACTCGACCGGATCGATGGCCGCGATCACTCGCGCCCCGGCCAGCTTGGCGCCCTGGATCGCGTTCGAGCCGATGCCACCGGCACCGACGACGGCAACCATGTCGCCGGGCTGCACCTGCGCCGCGTACACGGCCGAGCCCCAACCGGTGACCACTCCGCAGCCGAGTAGGCAGGCGCGATCGAGCGGCCATTCCTTCTCGATCTTCACGCAACTGGCCTCGTTGGTGACGGTGTGGTGAGCAAACGTGCCGAGGCCACCGATCGCCAGCCTGAGATCCTGCCCGCGGGCGTGGTGGCGGCTGGTGCCATCCGACAGTTGCAGCCCCGTCGCAGTCGTTCCGCCGAGATCGCACAGGTTCGAGTGACCCGATGCACAACTCGGGCACTTTCCGCACGCCGGCAGGAACGAGAACACGACATGATCTCCGGCCTCCAGCGAGGTGACCCCCGGGCCAACCTCCATGACCACGCCGGCGCCCTCATGGCCACCGATGCACGGCGGCTCGCCGGTGACGCCGGCCAGATCACCGGTCACCACGTGCTCGTCGCTGTGGCACATCCCGCTGGCAGCCAACTTCACCAGCACTTCGCCCGCCTTCGGTGGGTCGAGCTCGATCTCCTCCACGCTCCACGGCGTGTTTCGCTCCCACAGGATCGCGGCCTTCGTCTTCACAGCAAACCCCCATGTCGTACGTGTGTGCCGCCGACCATAGCGGCACGGCGGGTCCGCACAGCATCCGTGAGAATTCGGTGATCCACCCAGGCGCCGGAGACGAATATGGTGGTCGGAGATCCCTGAAAGCAGCTCGTGACCAGCGAAGAACTTCCTCCCGAAATCGGTGCACTCCTTGCGTCGCTCACCGAGGCGACGCCGACGAACGACACCTCGAAGGTGTTGGACGCAGCGTTGGTGGCGCGCCGCGCCGAGCCGGTGCAGCGGCCGCCCACCGACACCGAGGTGGAAGGGTTCGCCCGGGCCGTCGACGACGTCGAGCAGACGTTGCGGCAGCTGGCCGAGCAGGATTGGATCCGCCCGGCGGTCAACGGACTGACGGTGGGCGAGCTCGCCGGCCACCTGATCGGCACGCAATACCTGATGGCAGCCGAGTTCGGGCTGATCAATCCGGTCACCGGCTCGACCGATCACATCGAGTCGACCCGCGAGGCCATCACGACCGGCGCGGCCTCCACCCCCGCGCAGGCGGCCGACGAGTTCGCCCGCGCCAGCAGTGTGCTGACCAGCTATCTGCGTGCGCTCGATGCGCAGGGCTTGGGAACCGAATCGCGGTTCGGTTCGATCGTTGCCGACATCCGCTTCCTGCTCGTCGTGCGAATCTTCGAGCTGTGGACGCACGACAACGATCTTCGCCGGGCCGTCGGTCTCCCTCGTGTCGAGCCCGA
>JAYVOI010000039.1:0-2608 GCA_043758005.1 Ilumatobacteraceae bacterium | reverse complement strand
CGCTCGTTGCTTGACGCCGCACTCGCCAGCACCACTCTGCTCGCCAAGTGCACGTTCCCCCCACCGGGCACCGAGGTCACCTGTGCGGTCTCGGGCGGCGCCGACTCGATGACCTTGCTGGTGTTGGCGGTCGCCGCCGGTTGCAGCGTCATGGCTGTGCACGTCGACCACGGGTTGCGCAGCGGGTCGGAGTCGGAGGCCGAGATCGTGTCGGCAGCCGCTGCTCGTTTCGGCGCAACCTTCCACAGCGAGACCATCGACGTGCCGTTGGGCCCGAACCTGGAAGCACGGGCGCGCGAGGCGCGGTACGCGGTGCTGCCCGACGACGTGATGACCGGCCACACCGCCGACGACCAGGCCGAGACCATGCTGATCAACCTGATGCGCGGCGCCTCGACGACCGGGCTGGCGGCCATGCGCCCCGGGCCGCGGCGACCGATCCTCGCCCTTCGGCGGTCCAGCACCGTCAGGTTCTGCCACGCCCAGGGCATCACGGTCGTCGACGACCCCAGCAACTGCGACCCGGCCTTCCTGCGCAACCGGGTGCGCCACGAGCTGCTGCCCCTGATGGACGAGCTGGCCCAGCGCAACCTCGTGCCCGTGCTGACCCGGCAAGCCGGGCTGTTGCGAGACGATGGCGACCTGCTCGACCACCTGGCCGAAGCGATCGACCCGACATCGGCCAAGCAGTTGGCGGCCGCCCCCGTGCCGCTGGCCAGGCGGGCCGTGCGACGCTGGCTGACCACTGATCATCCACCCGACGCCGCCACGGTCGAACGAGTGCTGCGTGTCGCCGGCGGCCAGGCGAGCGGCTGCGACGTCGGTGGCGGCCGGCGCGTCGAGCGATCACAGCAACGATTACGGCTGATGGGCGAACCAACGGTGATGCCGAGCCGATAGCCTCGCTTTCCGACATGTTTGCGCTCGATGGAGGAAACTGCTGATGCCGCCGCGGCTTCGGGGCAAGTGGGCGCTGGGCATCACCCCCCGCAACTTCACCTGGATCATGAAAGACAAGCTCGCCGTGTGCGAGCGCCCTGGTGGGTACGGCGACAACCATCGCCGGGTCCGCCGCCAGGAGGAGATCATCTGGTTGCGCGAGAACGGTTTTGGCTGCCTGATCAGCATCATCCCGGCGCCCCACAACCTCCACAACTACGACGAACTGGCCCTGCCGTACCTGCACCGGCCGTTCACCGGGGTCGACGATCTCGGACAGTGGCTGCGCAACTTCTACGTCGAGCTCAGTGCCTTGCTCGAAGGCAGCACCAAGGTGATCGTGCACAACGAGCCGGTCGACGACCGCTTGATCGGCATCATGGGCGGCTACATCCGCTGGAGCGGCCTGGTCGACGATCCTTCACAGGCGATCGCCATCACCGAGCGCATCGCCGGCCGGCAACTCGACCCGTTCGCTCGCGAAGTGATCCTGATGGTGCATCAACTCCGATAGAGGTTCCCGGTCGGCACCTATGCTGGCGTCCATGAGCGAGAACCCCGCGAGCTGGCATCCAGACCCCATGGGTCGTCATCAACTGCGGTATTGGGACGGCAAGGTCTGGACCGATCACGTCAGCGACAACGGGGTGCAGGCGACCGACGCGTTGCAGCCTCGCGGCCTCGACAAGATCGACGCGGCCCTGACGATCGGGAACGAAGGCGATCCCAACAAGATCCACGAGCAACTGCACGGTGAGTCGAAGTACCGCAGTGCCAACGTGGGCGAGGCCGCGTTCGTCGGCGGCGGGACGATCTTCACCGAGCCGATCCTGGTCGTCAACCAGAAGGCCAAGCTGATCGAGCTCAACAACCAGTACAGCGTGTACAACCAGAGTGGGCAGCAGATCGCCTCGGTCAATCAGGTCGGGCAAAGCGCTGCGAAGAAGGCCGTGCGGTTGCTGACCAGCTTCGACCAGTTCATGACGCACAAGCTGGAGATCGCCGACGCAGCGGGCCGCGTGCTGCTGAAGATCACCCGCCCCGCCAAGCTGATGAAGAGCACCGTGGTCATCAGCGACGGCAATGATCAAGAGATCGGCCGCATCGTGCAGGACAACGTGTTCGGCAAGATCCACTTCTCGCTGCAGGCCGGCGGGCACACCTATGGCGCCATCAAAGCCGAGAACTGGCGAGCCTGGAACTTTCGCGTCGAGGATCACACCGGCGTGGAGGTGGCCAGGATCACCAAGACGTTCGAGGGTGTGGCCAAGACCATCTTCACCACCGCCGACAACTACGTCGTGCAGATCCACACGCAGATCCCGCAGCCGCTCAACTCGCTGGTCGTCGCCGCAGCCCTGTCGGTCGACACGGCGTTGAAGCAGGATTCGCGAGGCCTCGGCTAGGGCGTCAGCGGATCGCCGACCCGACGCGGCCGAGGAATGACGATCGGCAGATCCGGGGCCGCACGGCGGTGCTGCACCGGGACGTAGACCGTGGTCGGCGGGCCCGGGATGGTGGTCGGTGGGGCCGTGGTCGGCGGTGCGGTGTTCGGCGGGACGGTGACTGGCGGGACGATCACGGGAGTTGTGCCTGGCTGCGGCGGGACGGCGGTGATCTTGCAGCCGTCGACGGCCTTGACGAAGGACGTCGGGTCGATCGAGGCGCC
>JAYVOI010000038.1:0-2610 GCA_043758005.1 Ilumatobacteraceae bacterium | reverse complement strand
AATGAGGCCATGAGCTTTGACTCGGCGATCGCCCTGCGGATGCGCCTGTTCCGTGAGCTGATCGACGAGGAACGGCCGAACGTGGTGTTGATCGACCGGCATCCGTACGGGACCGCCGGTGAGTTGCGCCCGGGCGTGGAAGCCGCTCGCCGGCAGGGTGCCGAGATTGTCATCGGGCTGCGCGACGTGCTGGACGAGCGGGAGCGGGTTCGAGCTGAGTTGGCCGGCGCGGGTTGGACCGACGTGGTCACCAACTTCTCCCGACTGCTGGTCTACGGCGATCGTGCCTTGTGCGACCATGAAGAGGAATACGATGTTCCGCTGGAGCCCTACTACTGCGGATGGGTGTGTGAGCCACCCCCAACGGATGGCATCGTGGAGCCCCGTCGCCTGGTGGTGGCAGCTGGCGGCGGCGGAGACGGCGGAGCGGTGTTCCGTATGGGTGCCGAGCTCATCCGTCGGCGTCCGGACTGGAAGGGCACGCTCGTAGCCGGGCCCTACGCGACCGACGTGCGAAATATCGTGGCCTGCTCAGGAGTCGACTCCCGTCTTACGATCGTGCGTGACGCAGTTGGCTGTCTGCCTCTATTCGCGACCGCCGGAGCCGTGCTTCAGATGGCGGGATACAACTCAACGGTCGAGTCGCTCGCCGTCGGCGCCCGCCCGATCCTGGTGCCTCGTCGCAGCCCGAGACGCGAACAGGCCATTCGCGCCTGCCGCCTGGCGTCGCTCGGCCTCGCCGATGTTGTCGACGAAGGAGCCGATGCCGCCGAGATTGGCTGGTTGCTGGACCGTCCTCGTCAAAACCCATCCTGGGCACTCGAGCGGGCCGGTTTCGGCCTTGATGGCGCAGCGAAGGCTGCGGCCGAGCTGCTCGCCCTGGCGGGCGCCAGGTCGGCTGCGTGAGAAAATTCCGTGCGATCTGGCCGTTCGTGCGGCCCTACGGAATCATCCTTGCCCTCGGAGGTTTCCTCGCAGTCGTCGAAGTGCTCTTGGGACTAGCATTGCCGTGGCCGCTCAAATTCGTCGTCGACGATGTGCTGAGCGCGCCGAGGCGACCTGAAAACGCCAAGCTGCTTCTCGCATTAGCCTGCGCCGCACTGGTTCTGCTCGTGACCGTCGGCGCGCTCGTCGACTACTGGGCGACTCGTCTGTTGGCTTCGGCCGGTTTGCACCTCGGAAACTCGATCCGCGAAACGGTCTTCGCCCACCTCAACCGGCTGTCCCTCCGCTTCCATGGGGAGAATCGAGTCGGAGACCTGTCCGCGCGGGTCACGAGCGACGTCGATCGCACCCAGGACATGATCATCCAGACCTTGTCGATTCTCCTCCCTAACGGGCTGCTGATCGTCGGGATGGTCACGATCATGGTCGTGCTCGACCCGCTCTTCGCCGGCCTCGCGCTCCTTGCGACACCTGTACTCGCGTTCACGGTCTACCGTTCGACCCGCGATCTCAAAGCCGCCTCACGCGGTGCGCGTCGGGCCGACGGTCAAGTAGCCGCTGCGGCGACGGAGACCCTGAGCAGCATCGGTCTTGTGCAGGCCTTTTCCCTCGAGGAGCACCAGGAACACCGGTTCAGCAACCTGAACCGTGTGAGCCTTGCGGCTGGTCTCCGGGCCATCCGGCTTCAGGCCCGTTTCAGTCCGCTAGTCGACGTGAGCGGTGTCGTCTCCACCGTGATCGTCTTGTGGGTCGGTGCGCAACGTGTGATGAGCGGCCGACTGACCATCGGGGAATTGCTTGTCTTCCTCAGCTACGTCGGATCGATCTACAAGCCGATCAAGGCGCTCTCCAAGCTCGGCAATGTGGGCAGCAGGGGAATGGCCAGTCTCGATCGCATCTTGGCCGTCCTGGGAGAGTCGCCGAGCATCGCCAGTCGGCCCGGTGCCGTTCCGTCCGGTGCTCTCCGCGGACACATCCGCTTCGACCAGGTCACCTTCAGCTATGGACGTGAGCCGGTACTCGCCGACCTGTCGTTCGCCATCGAGCCTGGAGAGACGACGGCCCTGGTCGGTCCGACCGGCGCCGGCAAGAGCACTATCGCCTCGTTGATCCCGAGGCTGTACGACCCCTCGAGTGGGGTGGTCATGCTCGATGGCCGGGATGTGCGGACGTTCACGCTCACCTCTGTCCGACCGCAGATCTCGATGGTGCTCCAAGACTGTGCACTGATGCAGGGAACCCTGCGCGAGAATGTCGCACTCGGCCGTCCGGGCGCTAGTGACGCCATCATCGAGCGCGCGACGCGGCTGGCGCTAGTCGACGAGTTCTCCTGCCGTTTACCCGACGGTCTTGACACCATCATCGGCGAGCGCGGCGCCAACCTCTCCGGTGGTCAGCGTCAGCGGGTCGCGATCGCCCGAGCAATTCTCAGAGACGCTCCGATCCTGATTCTCGACGAGCCGACGAGTGCCCTCGACTCCGAGTCGGAGCAACTGCTCGTACAGGCGCTGTCGAATCTCCCGGCCGGCCGGACGACTGTCGTGATCGCCCATCGGATGTCGACCATTCGACGGGCAGACCGGATCCTGGTCCTCGACTCCGGGCGCATCGTGCAAGAGGGCACGCATCATGAGCTGCTCGTCCAGGACGGCCTGTATCAGCGCC
>JAYVOI010000037.1:0-6196 GCA_043758005.1 Ilumatobacteraceae bacterium | reverse complement strand
CCGCCCCCGCCACCACCATGGGATGACTGCTTCGCCGGTCCGCTGACGCCGCCGCGCCTGTGGATCGCCGGGCTGGAGGTCTCGATCATGAGCGACTGCGAGTACTGGGTCGTGTACGACATGCCGACGCACGCCACGTGTGTCGAACCGCAGACGGCGACACCCGACGCGTTCAACCGGCCGTTCGATCTTGGCGGCGCAAGGCGGTTGGAGCCCGGCGAGGCGCTGCGACGCACGATGACGATCGGGTGGGCGAGGGCCTGATCTCGGGTCGGTCGGGCAAGTCTTCACGTCGCCTTCACCTCGGCGAACCCGACGTCTGACAGGCCCTGCTGTTTCCTCATAGCAACCACCTGATTTCCGGTGGGAACGACCACGAGGAGAAGCCCCATGAACAGCATCACCAAACTTGGCGTCGGCGCGATTGCCACCACGCTCCTGGCCGCCTGCGGATCGGACTCGAAGGCCACGACGGCTCCCACCTCCAAGGTTGCCGTGACGACCAGCGCCGCGGCGCAGCCGACGACCACAGTCAAGTCGGCGACGGCATCGACCACGACGGTCAAGTCCGTCACGGCCACCACGACCACGGCGACCAAGACCGGCGCCACCGCCGTCGCGCTGGCGCTTGCGACGACCAGCAAGGGCAAGGTGCTGGTCGACAGCGAGGGCCGCACCCTGTACCTGTACACCAAAGACACGCAGAACAAGCCGAGCACATGCGACGCGGCATGCGCGACGACCTTTCCGCCAGAGGTGGCGTCTGGCACCCCGGTTGCCGGCACCGGTCTCGATACCAGCAAGTTGTCGCTCCTGAAGCGCACAGACGGCACCGAACAGTTGGCCTACAACGGATGGCCGCTGTATCGATACACGAAGGACACAAAGGCCGGCGATGACACCGGAGAAGGCGTCGGGGGCATCTGGTTCCTCGTCGACGCGACCGGCAACGCCATCAAGTCCTGACCCATACGAGACACGGGGATGGCCGTCAGCCCGGCCGTGCGTGACCAGAGGCACGCCGCGTTGCAACCCTGTGACGCTTACCAGTCGGTAACAACCCACCGATAGCCTGGCGGTCCTATGTCCGCCGTCACGTCGGCCGGCGCTACGGCACAGTCGCCTGAAGCCCCGCTCTCGATCGCCTATCTCACGTACCGCGGCAAGCCGCACGTCGGTGGCCAAGGCGTCTACACCCGTCACCTCACCAAGGCACTCGTCGATCTCGGGCACACCGTCGAGGTCTTCGGTGGCCAGCCGTACCCGATCCTCGACCAGCGCATCGCGCTGCATCAGTTGCCGAGCCTTGACCTGTGGAACGATCACTTCCCCGGTCGCTTCCCCGGCTACTGGGAACTGACGACCAAGGCCGATTGGGCCGAGGCGTTCAGCCACCTCCGCGGCACGTTCGGTGAGCCGTTGGCGTTCAGCATGCGTGCGCTCGCGGCGTTGAAAGCGCGACAGGGCGACTTCGACCTGGTGCACGACAACCAGTGCCTCGGGTACAGCATCCTCGGCATCGAGAAGTTGATCCCCACCATCGTCACGCTCCACCATCCCATCACCCGCGACCGGGCGCTGGAGATGGCCCACACCGACACGTGGCGTCGTCGGTACTCGATCGGCCGTTGGTACAACTTCGTGAAGATGCAGGGTCGGGTCGCCAGCCGCATGCCGCGGATCGTTGTCGTCAGCGAGAACTCGATCAAAGACATCCACGCCGACATGGGGGTCAGCCTCGATCGCATGCGACTGGTGCCCGTCGGAGTCGATCCCGAGTTGTTCACGCCACTGCCCGACATCACGCGCAGACCCGGCCGGCTCATCACGACCGCATCGGCAGACGTCGCGTTGAAAGGCTTGTCGTACTTGCTCGAGGCCGTGGCCAAGCTGCGCACCGAGCGCGACGTGACGCTGACCATCATCGGCAAGCCACGAGCCGGCGCCAGCAATGATCTGATCGACCAACTCGGGCTGCGACCGCACATCGAGTTCGTCAGCGGTGTGCCCGACGAACGAATCGTCGAGCTCTACGCCGAAGCCGAGATGGCGGTTGTGCCGAGTTTGTACGAAGGGTTCAGCCTGCCGGCGATCGAGGCGATGTCGACGGGCATCTGCCTCGTCGCGACCGATGGCGGCGCGCTGCCGGAGGTGACCGGTCGCGATGGTGACACTGTCCTGCAATGCAAGGCAGGCGATGTCGGCGCATTGGCTGCGACGATCCGCCGTGGGCTCGACGACAGCGAGTTGCGTGCCCGCGTCGGCGAAGCCGGTCGGCGCCGCGTGGTCGAGCGCTGGAGCTGGAAGCACTGCGCCCAACTCACCGTCGACCAGTACCGCGAGGTGCTGGCCATGCCACACAACGTCGACAAGTTGCGCAGGAACGGGCGGCTGTAGTTGTTGACGATCCGTTTCCGACAACTCGGCGTGCGGCCAGGCGATCTTGTGCTCGATGCAGGCGCGGGGTTCGGTCGGCATGCCTTTGCGCTCGCCCGTGACGGTGCCAACGTCGTCGCCCTCGACTATGCACTCGGCGAAGTCGAGGCCACGCGAGCCACGTTCGCAGCCATGTCAGAAGCCGGCGAGATCCCCGAGGAGCGATTCGTCGGTGGGCTGCGCGGTGATGCGACCCGGCTGCCGTTCGCAGACAGCAGCTTCGATCGCGTGATCACCAGTGAAGTGCTCGAACACATCGAAGCCGACACGACAGCGATCAATGAGTTCGCGCGCGTGTTGAAGCCGGGTGGCACCTTCGCGGCCACGGTTCCCACCTGGCTGCCGGAGAAGATCAATTGGATGCTCAGCGACGAGTACCACGCGCCCAAGAGCGTCGGCGGGCACGTGCGCATCTACAGCGCAACCGAGCTCAAGGCCAAGCTGCGCAGCGCCGGATTGACGGTCACCGGCAGCCACCATGCACACGCGCTGCACTCGCCCTACTGGTGGTTGAAATGTGCGGTCGGTGTGCGGCGCGACGATCATCGTCTCGTCGAGTCATACCGGCGAATGCTCGAATGGGAAATCGTGACGCAGCCCCGCGCCCTCAAGGTGGTCGAGCGTGCCGCCTCGCCACTGCTCGGAAAGAGCTACATCGTCTACGCCCACAAGGCCCCCGAGAAGGTCGCTGGTCATGCCACAGCTGCCTGACATCGACGGCGTGATCTCTGCCGAAGAGATCGTCGAGACCGCAGAGTGGATCGCCTCGCTGCAACTCGACACCGGCATGATCCCGTGGTTCCCCGGTGGTCACTGCGACCCGTGGAACCATGTCGAGACCACGATGGCCCTCGATGTCGCCGGGTTCCACGCCGCAGCCGAACGTGGCTACGAATGGCTCGTCGACATCCAGCGCGACGACGGCAGTTGGTGGAACTACTACCTGCCCGACGGCAGCGTGGAAGAGGCCAAGCTCGACACCAACGTGTGTGCCTACATCGCCACCGGCGTGTGGCACCACTGGCTGTGCACATGGGACCGGGCGTTCGTCGATCACCTCTGGCCGACCGTGCAGCGCGCCCTCGACTGGGTGTTGTCGATGCGCCGCGACGATGGCACCGTGTTGTGGGCATGCACCGATGAGGGGCGCCCGTGGAACTACTCGTTGCTCACCGGTTCGTCGTCGATTGCCCATGCGTTGCGTTGCGGGGCCAACCTCGCCGCGCTCAGCAACGAGCCCCGGCCCGACTGGTCGGTGGCCGGTGATCGCCTCTGCCTGCTCATCAACGACCACCCGCGGGTGTTCGAACCCAAGGATCGCTGGGCGATGGACTGGTACTACCCGGTGTTGACAGGCTGCCTCACCGGCGAGCGGGCCAAGGTCCGCCTCGCCGACGGTTGGTCGGAGTTCGCGATGGAGCACCGCGGCATCCGCTGTGTCAGCGACGAGCCGTGGATCACCGCGTCGGAGACCGCCGAGTGCGCGATCGCACATGCTGCGATCGGCGACATCGCCACGGCGACCGACCTCGTGCGCTGGACACGGCGACACCGCCGCCGCGACGGGGCCTACTACACCGGGATCGTGTACCCCGGCGAGATCCGCTTCCCGGCCGAGGAGGTCTCGGCATACACCGGCGCCGCCGTGATCCTCGCCGCCGATGCGATCGACTGCGCCTCGCCCGCCAGCGGCGTGTTCGTCCCGCGCTGCTACACCTAGCTACGGCTCGCCCACGGTCCATCCCCGGCGACGCAACTCGTCGGCCAGCACGTCGGCGGGAAAGCCGCGGATCAGCAAGGCCTGGGCGGACTCCAAGCTGTCCGGTTCCTCGCTGGCCGACACCGTCGGGTTGTCGACATCGGTCGACGTCAACCGGTCGATCAATGCCGAGGCCTCTGCCTTGGTGAACTTGCCCCGCGCCTGACGCTGCGTGAGCCGGTACTCGGTGCGTGCAGCGCGGAAGTCGTCGTAGCCGGCCTTGCGCATGAGAGCCTGGATGTAGGCAACCTGCTTGTCGGACGCGGGTGGACCTTGCTGGGCAAAACTCACGGCGACACCGTACCCAGTACCGATGCCGGGCAAGTGCGTGGCAGCATGGTTACCGTGACACTGCCCAGTTCCTCCACCCTCACCGATCTTGCCGACGCCGCGCTCCGCGCCTGCGGTGCGCCGGGTCTGACTGCCGACGGCCCGCACGCGGCTCGCAGCCCGATCACCGGCACGACGTTGGGTGGGATCGACGCCACCACACCGGTCGATCAGACCGTCGACCGAGCGGCCAGCGCCTTCCAGATCTGGCGCACCACTCCCGGCCCGCTGCGTGGCGAGCTCATCCGCCAGTTCGCCACCCTGCTGCGCACGCACAAGGCCGACTTGGGTCGCCTGGTGCAGATCGAGGTCGGCAAGATCGAGAGCGAGGCACTCGGCGAAGTGCAGGAGATGATCGACATCTGCGACTTCGCGGTCGGTCTCAGCCGCCAGCTGCACGGTTTGACCATCGCCAGCGAGCGCCCTGGGCACCGCCTGATGGAGCAGTGGCACCCACTCGGCACGACCGCGGTGATCACGGCGTTCAACTTTCCCGTCGCCGTGTGGAGCTGGAACGCGGCCCTCGCCGTCGTGTGTGGCAACCCGGTGATCTGGAAGCCGAGCGACCTCACCCCGATGACAGCCATCGCGACCAGCGCACTCTTCGAGCAGGCTGCCAGCGCGGTCGGCGCACCGCCCCATCTCAGCCAGGTCGTGCTCGGCGGAGCCGATGTCGGCGCCGCGCTGGTCGCCCACCCCGGCGTCCCTCTGGTCAGCGCCACCGGCTCGACCCGCATGGGCCAGCAGGTAGCAGGCGTCGTCGCCGGGCGGTTCGGGCGCAGTATCCTCGAGCTCGGAGGCAACAACGCGGCGATCGTCGCCCCGTCGGCCGACATCGAACTGGTCGTTCGAGGAATGACGTTCGCTGCGGCCGGCACCGCCGGGCAGCGCTGTACCTCGCTGCGTCGCGCCATCGTCCACCACTCCCGGATCGACGAGGTCGTCGAACGGATGTCGGCCGCGTACGCGACCCTGCCGGTCGGCAGTCCCCTCGATGCTGGCACGCTGGTCGGTCCGCTGATCACGCCCGTCGCGCTCGAGCGCATGCAGGCCGCTGTCGACACCGCATGCTCCGACGGGGGCAAGGTGACGGTCGGCGGGGATCGATTGATGGCCGACGACGCCCCCGATGCCGCCTACGTCCGGCCGACGATCGTGACGATGCCGGCCCAGACCGACATCGTCGCCGCCGAGACGTTCGCGCCCATCCTCTACGTACTGGGCTACGACGAGTTCGACGAGGCGCTGGCCCTGCAGAACGGCGTGCCACAGGGCTTGGCCAGCAGCATCTTCACCACCGATGTGCGCGAGGCCGAGCGCTTCTGCGCCGCCGACGGAAGCGACTGCGGCATCGCCAACGTCAACATCGGCCCCAGCGGCGCCGAGATCGGCGGGGCCTTCGGTGGCGAGAAGGCCACCGGCGGTGGCCGCGAGAGCGGCAGTGACGCCTGGAAGGCGTACATGCGCCGGGCGACCAACACCATCAACTACTCCAACGACCTCCCCCTCGCTCAAGGCGTCAAGTTCGGCTGATCCCCGTCGGGCGCGCTGTGAGTACGCCAGCTACCGAAATCGCGCCCGACCAGGTCTTTCGGGCGCGGTGTGAGTATGCCAGCTACCGGAATCGCGCCCGACCACGGCGTGTGGGTCAGGGGGTGCGGCGGAGGAGGC